>CAZECW010000001.1:0-4811 GCA_964510585.1 uncultured archaeon
GCTGCGTCTTGTTTAGCCTCTTAAGCCCAAGCCAAACCCTTCAGCTACCAACAACTATTTATATACCATACTTTCAAATAAGCTTTTTGGCGATTCATCCCCACGACTAAAGTCGGGGGCTTTCTCGCCAAGGTTTTGTAAAAATCGTCCTCCCCCACACTTCGATGCAAGTAGATTAGGTTTCGATTATGCGTGGAATTTATGCTAAGGTCGCAATCGACTAGGCTGTTTAATAGGCTACGAAGAATTTTTTCTAATCCTTCACTTTTCAAATCGTCAGGCAAGGGAATGAAAACAGATTTTCCCCCACCACCACTGCTATTTGTGCTTTTCTCTCCATTTAAGGCATCTTCCGAGAAAATACTCTTGACATCAATCAATATTTGAGGGTCATTCATTTTTGTGTCGGAATTGGTTGGGAGGAAACCTAGGCTGACCACTATTCCCCCCTTCTCATAAAATTCTCTTACCACTCCTAATACTTTGGCCGGAATGGTGGTCATCGGTGGGAGAATGAGGACGCGGAACTTTTCATCAGCAACTCTCAAATAGTTGCCATCTACCCTTACAAGGTTGTCGAGAACCTCGTCCTCAAATAGAATATCGTAGTCTCTCTGAATTCTCAGAAGCGCAGTGCTAATCAACCCAAAATACTTCACAACGTCCTCAAAGACCTTTGTTTTTCCCCTTAGAGTGTATTCCGCCCACAAAGATCTAAGCGGATAAAGAAGCAACACACAGGCAACATGTGTCCCCAAACTGTTAAGGTAACTTAAACGCGAAATGTAATTTGAAAATGTAGCGTAGTGCCTCCACCAGGGTTCCTGAACAAAATGGGATGGTGGAAAATCCCTCTTACGCAGTCCCTTAATTGAGAGGTACGCCGCGTGGCTACTCATGAAGTTAACACCAGTAGCCTGCAAGTAGTTAACCACGTTTTTAAGGGACATGAGAGTGGTGTTCCACCCACTGCCACCACCATACTCACAGAGCACAAACCTTTTCCCAGTAGCGTGCGCAATACTACTCACTATTTTTGAAGCCAAACAGGGAGCTTTAATCAATGGGATTTCCTCATAGCCGGTTTTGACACCCAACCAGTCCAATCCCGGCATATCCATCTCTTTTAGTGCGGTGTAAACATTACCATGATTGCGTGGAACAGTTTCCAACTCTTCCTCCTCAAACAGGTGCCCGGTAAACTTTAAACCGTTCTCTCTACACCACCTTCCAATTTGGCCATAAAACGCCTCAGAAAACAGCTCGGATACTACACCAAAATAATCGCAGCGCGTCTTAACGTAGTCTCCCACATTAAAAGCCAGCTCATGCATTTTCTCCTCCAAATTGTAACCCTTCCTCTTTCTAAACTCATCCAAGAAATTTCTAGTCCACGGCAACCCACGATAATTAGCAGGCTCATCAGTAAAAAAGCCCGGAATTAAACCGCCGAAATCCCTACCAAACCTTTTCCTGTACTCCTCATGAGTGTAATTAATAAAACACTGCACGGCGTCCCGGCTCAAAAGATTAAGATAGCCCCTCTCATTTCCAGCCCAAGGAGCACAAGTAGTGCAAAATAAAAGGTCTGAATTAGTCCTCTCGGTGAAAACCGCCACATTCCAGTTGCCCAGCTCGGGCTGAAACTCCAAAAGTGAGCCCGAAACCTTATCCCTCAAGGAAATAATCCTATCTCCCGATTCGCTCACCGCTACCGCTGTTATAAGCCTCCCATTCACAGGGATTTTAACCATTTTCCCAGCTTCAACCCTTTCACGCCTGTAATCAAGGTAGCTTTGAGCATACTCAGGGTGCTCCCGCAGAATCCTTCCACCCGCAACACCACTCGGCCAGTTATACTCATCGTACAGCCAAGCCTTCAGACCATACTTTCTACAGGCTTCTATGCAGTAAGCAATTTTTTCCCAGAAACCCCTAGATAGATACTCAACTTCAAGGCCTGTCCGGGGATGCAGAAAAACCCCCGAGTTACCCTTATCACATAATTCTTGGAGGAACCAGTCTATCCCCTCCTCTGCCAAATCATTGTTCAGGAACCAGAAAGGGACTGGGCCGAAATCCTTCGGAGGCTTTTGAAAATTCTTCTCAAGAAATTTTTCGTTCACCATGGAATCTCCCTTCAATTCAAGAATCTCCCTTCTACTAATTAAAGTTTCACAGGTCTGCAAGAGTGGTTCACCCTCACGCTTTGTTTCCAGTTTGCCCATCTTTTTCGTGTTTTAGTTTTGGGTCAAATCCTGTTGGGGAAGGTTTGGGTTTTAAAGGTTTAAGCGGTCTTACAAAAGAAGCCATAAAAAGGCTCATTTGAGCAAAAGGGGGAAGAATAATGAATTTTAGAGGATGTGGCGAAAAAAGTGCCGCCAGCCAAAAACTCTCCTTTAAAACAAAATGCTTCAGAAACTTTTTTACGCCAGTTGAGAAAAATAATATTTATTTACATTTTTAAAATTGTGAGGAGAAGAAAAAGATATGGCTAAAAAGGAAGGGTCAACCAAGACAAAATCAGAGGATAAAATACCCTATAGAAAAAGAAACATGGCATCCATCGGTGCAGCATACTTCACAAACAACGCTGACACTCAGGCACTTCCAACCTACTTGAACTCCATAGGGAGAGAGTTCGCAGTAGCACGCACCTCGCTGGGTTTTGTGAAATACAGTCAGCGCACTGGTTCAAACAGCTGCACTACCCATGTGGGGGTTTCTCTCAGACAGGTTCTCACGCAAAAAAACCCTGGTAGCGGGAATACTAATATGGGCAACAGCAACTCTACTAATATCCTTCTCGGCAAGCTTTGAACAACTACTATACTTCAGAATCATTGTGGGAATAGGACTGGCAGCCATCTTTCCCACGAGCTTCTCAATAATAGTGGACATATATAAACCAGAAGTTCGAGGCAGAATGTTCGGTCTATTCGCACTTATGGGAATGCTTGGAATAGTAATTACTGTGCCCGTCTTGGGAATGCTTGACGCCCCCAGCCTAACATTTGGTATAGAATCAAACCTAACACAACTACTCATCCTACAATATGTTCCCGGATTCCTCGACTGGCTCAAATCCCTGTTACTGTGGGACTACATACTAAAACAAACAGTATATTTGGGTGCGTGGAGAAATGGATTCCGTCTATTAGGCATAGTGTGTCTTTTGATAGCAGCAATGGTTGCATTACTCCTAAAAGAGCCGGTAAGAGGAGCTTCAGAGAAGGAGTTAATGGACGTTATCACGAAGGAAAACGTGGAAAAATACAAGATAGACAGAAAAGCAGCCGCAGACGTCCTCAGAATACCAACCATGTGGGTCATAATCGCCCAGGGACTAACAGGATACTTCCCATGGGTAGTATACCAGGTCTGGCTCATTTACTGGCTGGAGAGTGTACGCTACCTTGCTCCAGAGCAGGCAACCCTAGTATTTGCAATGATTGTACTTGGCTCAGCCGCCGGCAACGTTCTAGGCGGTTTTCTAGGAGACAAGGCAGAGTCGCGATTCCCAAATAAAGGCAGAATAGTTGTTGCACAAATTTCAGTCATCATCGGTGTCCCCATGTCATGGATCCTTCTGTTCCTAATACAGGACTTCCTCATATTCATGATCTTTGCGCTTATCACAGCAGTGCTGATTAGCTGGGCGGGCAGCGGCGCAGTTAACCCAATTGTAGCATCTGTTAATAAACCCGAGGTTAGAAGCACAGCCTGGTCTCTTGAACAGATTTTCGAACAGGGATTCGGAGCCCTCGCCGCAGTACTTGTAGGCTTCTTCGCCGACAACATAATAAACGGTGGAACCGCCGGATTTGTTATGGGCTGGGTTAGCCCCTACGTAGGCCTCTGGCTAATTGGGGGTACACCAGTGGTGTGGCTTGTGCTTTGGATGACTTTTGCGGGGCAAGCTCTATCATACTCCATAATGTTGTTTGTCACAATCCCCTGGACTTTGTGTTTCCTATTCTGGTTCTTTGCCTACAAGTACTATCCCAGAGACAGGCAGAAAATAATCGACCTACTAATGCAGAGAAGAAAAGAACTCACCAAAAAATAGTGCAAATCTGCCATAAAAAGACTAACCCCCTCCATACCCCTTTTTGCATAAAAATTTTAGTACCTAGTTGGGGATCACATAATATTGCAGCTGACTCAATACATTCCCGTTGTTAAAAACAACGATGGACCCACTTTCATCTTTTTGGGGTGCTTGACGACGCACACCTTGTATGCGCCGGGGGCTAAGAGGCTTTAAGGTTCCTGTGCTCAAACAACATTTCTAGACCGTGCTCCGGAAAGCGGAGAAGGAAACACATAATGTGGGGGAGAATCGTAATTGTGCAACGTGGTGTCATTGTCAGCATCTTTAAGGTGAAAGAGATTTGAGAGTAGCGGTCTACGACTGAAGCGCTTCGCGGAAAGGCTGAAAAACATAGATAACCCATCAAAAAATAAGTTTTTCACCATATCAGATGTGGAAAGTGGTTCTTGCAAGGGCAGTTCTTTGGCTATGAGATTTTAGTAGATTGATGGGTGGTTACATTAAAGGCTTCTTGCAAAACAAGTTCTTAAGGAGCTTTAAGAGCTTAAATCACTTTTTCCCCTAGTTTTTCTAATGATTTATAGTAGGTTTCCTGGTAATTGCTTATTACTTGAGGAAGTTGACACTCTCCGCGACTAAAGTCGGGAGATTCTTGCTTCTGGCTCATCGGGAGCCTTCGAAGCAATGGGTGTGCCATCACCCAGTTAACACGCCCTTCCCTCAAAGGGAACGGCGTCTATGTTGGCACCCTCATGGG
>CAZECW010000002.1:0-11099 GCA_964510585.1 uncultured archaeon
AGCCCCCATGAGGGTGCCAACATAGACGCCGTTCCCTTGAGGGAAGGGCGTGTTAACTGGGTGATGGCACACCCATTGCTTCGAAGGCTCCCGATGAGCCAGAAGCAAGAATCTCCCGACTTTAGTCGCGGAGAGTGTCAACGATTAATCAGGTATAATCCATTTTTGTGTACGAATTCACGTCCTTTCCGGGTGATCTATACAAAAGTAACACTCCTCAAAATAGCTGTAACCGTGCTTGAAAAAGCAGATTCAAACAGTAAGTTTAACTGTAGAATACTTTCGCTTACCCCTCTCTCCCCCACTTCGCCGTGAGTTTAAACGGAGTCTTTGTCAAAATTAAGCTTAAAAAAAAATCACTCTAAGAAGTCCATTGACCAAAAAATTATATACTTTTTTCATAGCCATAAGGAGCGGAGAGTATGCCCACTGGCTACAATGAAAACCTAACAGCCAACAATCCGAAAGCTCCATACCCCGCAAATCATCCAACCGCACCCCTCTTCGAAATGGAGTTAACAGGCGAGTACCAAAACGCGTTAGACCTCTACTATCAAAATCTCAGCGCTGGAAAATTAACCACGGGAAGCTCCCTTCTGGACTCGCTCCTAGGCGGAGGAGTGGAAACCTCAACCTTCACTCTACTCTACGGAGACAGAAGAATCCTCGAAATACTGGTACACAAACTACTTGTAAATACCCTGCTCGACGCCACTAGGGGAGGCTTCGAATCACCAGCCATTTATGTATGCTGCAGCAACTATCGAAAGGAGAGAACAGTCCTAAACACCTACTACCTTGCAGACATAGCCCTAAGCGCCGGCATAAATCCCACAGCAGCCTTCAGAAACATCCACGCAGCTATGGCCTTCAACCCCCTAGAAGAATACACCATAAGCAAGGCAACGGGAAAGGTGGCGAGAAAAACGGGCTCCAAACTCATCCTAGTAGACAACATCGCTCTCCTACTCTGCGACGAAAAAATGAGAGAGGAATTCCCAGATGTGACTCTAACCTCAGTTGTGGGCAACTTCTGGAAGGCAGCGTTCCAAAACGACACCGCACTAGTGGCCACCTGCAGAGAAGCTTCCCCCAACCCTCATAAACAAACGATCCCCCCGCCTGAGGGAGGCTCTGTGCTCAGCCAGAAAGCGGGAGTAATTGTGTACCTGAGAGTCGGCCGCAGAAGAGCACCATTTGCAAAAGCCTATCTCCGCAAACATCCCTCTCTGGCAAACCGGGAGGTTGCCTTCACCTTCAACCGCTACTGCATCCATGATGACCCACTTTGGATGGAGAATGATTAGATATGGGTAGGATCACTGTTCCCTTCCGCGCCGAGTTTAACGAGGTTCTTGAAAGGCTGAGGAAAACATTCTATGAAGCTCTCGTGGATATGGAGCGCCGGGAGGCTTTTGATGAGCTGATTAAGACTTGGTCTGAAACCAAGGGTGCCATGAGTTACGCTGAGCTTCCCTCAGTTCTGCTCTCCCTACTTTTTAGTGCAGTTGTGGACAACCGTAAAGAAATCATGCTCCTCAAAAAGAAACTGCTTGAAGGGAAGGAGGAGAATGGAAGGGTGGGTGGCTCAGAGCTACATTGACGGAAACCGCGCGGTTAACTGGCTGAGAACAATCCAAGGATCCATCGAAAGGGTGGAGGAGCCTTACTACCCAGACTTTTATGTCCTTCCCCGGAAAGACCTAAACCCCGACGGTTTCTCCTGGCTTTTGAGGGAGGAGCCCCAAATATTTAGCGCCCAGGTTGAGTGGAAGTATGCAGATCTGAGAATGAGAAAGAAAATTCGAGTGGTTCACATTCAAACAGAGTCTCCCAAAGCCTTCAGGGAAGTTGTGGACATACTCAGAAGGCGGAACGCTGTCACAAAATTCTATGGCACCGACATTACACACATTCAACGCTACCTCTGCATTCGCGGCTTCGCCCCCACTATGCTGGTAGAATATCGGAATCATCAGTTCACAAACCTAGAAGATCCGGATGAGCTTGCTCCGCCACCATTAACCAAAATTTTTCTCAGAGTGCAGACAGATAAAAATGGGTTTTCAGCTAACCTTGGATGCGCACCCATTAAAGGAGTCACCATATATGATTCCAATGGGGATAGTGAGGAGCTTGGTGGAAGCGAGGAGTACATTCTTGAGAGCCTTCAGAGAATAATAAAGAGTCGAGATCCAGATATCATTGTGGCTCCCAGCCGTCCTCTTGGTGACCTCCACTATGTTGTCCAGAGGGCGAAGATCTTGGGATTTAAAATAAACCTTTCCCGCGAGGACGATGAATCTGTCCAGCTTGATTTTCCTCCTTGGAGTTGTTGGAGGGGAAGGGCCTATGTTTCCTTGGAGTCATTTGAAAGGTTTGGTCTTGCGGGTTTGAGTGAGCTTTGCCGCTTTGGAATGATTCCTTTGGGTTTGGCTGCTAGGTGGGCTGCGGGAAGAATTGTGGATTGTAGACAGGTTTATGAGGCTATGAAACTGGGGGTTCTTATACCGGAGGCGAAGAGTTATAGTAACTATTTTAGAACAGTGGAGGAACTCTACCTGAAGGATCGGGGAGGGCTAATTATATCTCCTAGGGTGGGAGTGCATGAGAATGTTTGTGCGTTGGATTTTGAGTCCATGTATCCCAACCTGATTCTGCGTAGAAACATAAGTTATGAGACCTGTACACCCCAAGGTATAGATTATTCGTGGAAGGGTTTGCTTCCTAGGGTGGCTGAGGTTGCCTTGGAGAGGAGGCTACACTTTAAACATTTGCGCCGCAGTTTTCCCGAAGGCAGTCCTGAGTATGTTTATGCGGATCAGCGTCAGGAGGCTTTGAAGATGATGTTGGTCGTGATATACGGTTACAGTGGTTGCACCTGGAACCGCTTCCAATATGTTCCCACCTTTGAGAATATCAATCTACATGGGAGGGAGGTTTTCATCAGAGCCATAAACATTTCAATGAGGGAGGGCTTCCAAGTGGTATACGCGGACACGGACTGCTTATTCGTTAAAAAACAGGGGGCTTCAAGTGAAGATTTTGAGAGACTTGCAGAGCGGATATCTGAAGAGGTTAATTTCCGCATCGCTATAGACAATTTGTACCGCTTCTTGGTACTATTACCCTCCAAGTTAGATCCCATGGTTGATGTTGTGAAACGCTATTATGGTAAGCTTTACGATGGTAGACTCCACCAGAGGGGAATAGAAGTAAGAAGACACGATACGCCCGGACTTATAAAGAGGTTTCAGGAGGAGTTGATGGAGATGCTGTTTGATGCTCAGAGTATTGAGGAGGTGAAGAAGAATTACCGTAAAGCTGTGGAGTTTACCCTTAAAACATATAAAAGGGTTCTTTCTGGAGAAGTGGATGTTGGCGAGCTCGTTGTGGAAAAAGACTTACATAAATCCCTAAAGGAGTATTCGAGAATCTATCCTCACGTGGCTGCAGGTAAACAGTTGGAAAATTATGGAACAGCCCCAAAAGAGGGACAGCTGGTCAGATACATCTATGTGAATCACTGCAGCTCCAATCCTCTTACCAGAGTACAAGCCCTACCCCTATATGATGGTCGAAGCTATGACAAAGAGAAGTATGGTGAACTCGTCCTTGAAGCGGCGGAAACACTTCTCAAGGTATTTGGCTTCAAGAAAAAAGACGCAGACTCATCCCTCCAAAAATTGTTTGTCCAACGGACAGTGTAGAATTCTAGGAAGATTTTTTTCTTTGCTCATTTTTCCACCACGTTACTTTCTATGATACAACACTGGAAGCTTTTTGGTTTTTCAGGGAGAAATCAAAATGGAGATGCGTAGTAATCTTTTTAGGATTATTAAACCATTTTTGTGAGGAAAGATGTCTTGTGTGGCTGTGGTGCTAGTGAAGTGTAAGATTATTCTTTGTTTTTCGGGAACATTTGTGGCTCTGATTGGACTTTCTCTGAGTGATGCGCAGGTTTCAGTTTCGCTGCCTCTGTCTTCTTACATTTCTTTTTCTGGGCGGCTCGTCTGGGGTGGTTTTGGTTTCGCCGTATTTGTGATTGGTGAAATGTTGTTTTTTTCTTCGCTGGTATTCCTGTTTTTGGAAAAGAAGCTTAGGGAAGTTTGGATGGCGCAGCTTAGTAGGGCTGTGCTTTTCACCATAGGATCCCTTTTATTTGTGCAGAGGGTGGGTGGAAGCATCATACTTGATACTCCCTTTTTTGTTTTTTCAATCTATGTCGAAAATGTTTACACGGAGATGACTCAATACGTTGTTTTGTTCTCGCTCTTCACTACTCTTTCACTTGTTTTGGCTGGAGATTTCATTTTGAGGGGAGACGCTGCTGAGGGTCCTGGTGAGCGGTTCTACTTGTTGTGTGGTTTGTGTAACTTTGCACTGGGGGCCGTAATGGTTGCTTCTGTTTTCTTTACAATTTCAAACTATTCTTTCTACACTTTTCCGGGGAACGTATATTTCTATACGCAGCAAATTTTCTTTGTCACTGTCGATGCCTTCGAGGTTATTGGCGTTTTCTCAGCAGCTTTGGGCTGTGTAGTCATCGCCTTCAAGAAGAATCCCCCAAAAATTGGAAGAGGCCAAATAGTCGGGGGCTTCATTCTAATGGTGATGAGTGCCCCATTAACTTTTATCCCGCTACAGATTTGGATAGACCGATACGTTTTCTACTCGCAAATTTTAGCTCCCCTAGATCTAAGAAGAATCCATGGGATATTACCCCTGAACTTCAATCTATTTACCTACGTTTCACTCATAGTTTTCATGGTGGGTGTGCTAATCTACACTCGCGTTTCAAAATTAAAGACAGGAGTTATAATTGGATTCTTAGCATACCTTTACTTATATCCTAGTTTAAGGTTCACACTTTTTGAACATTACACTATTCCCACATTCACTCCAACAATACCCACACATATTTACTTAGGACTGATTATTGTTCTGGCAGTAACGGGGAGACCTGTAGTTTCACAGTGGACACCCTTTGACCAAATTCGGAGAAGGTTAAAGTTCCTTGCGAAGACTGTCCCACTATTCGTAGTCCTATGTTCTCTGTTGGTCTCTCTAATATTTATAAGTGGGTGTGTTGCTACGACTCCTTTTGTTCAAAAGGGGTTGAGTCCTGATGACAGAATTGACCCAAGGCTTTTAAGCCTCAATCCTGTGCCTGAGAATGTTTCAGTCATAATGAGGTTTGATAATCCCATATCGGAGGAGAACAAAACTGCTCTTAGCCACTATGACTTCTTCACTGTCACTCACATCTATGAGGAGGAATGGATGTCCTACTTTGCCATCTACGGAATTATAAATACTAAAAGTATAGACTTTGTGCAGACGTTGAGAAATTTGGCTAAAGACTTTCCCCTAAGCGTTATACTCTATGACAACGGCGATCCTTCAAATCTTCCAGACATCAACAGACATTATAGAGATTATTACTATGTAGGCTCAGACGTGCTCAGGAACTGGAACATAACGGGGCGGGAAACAACAGTGGCGGTAATTGACTCAGGAATAAACGACAACAATGAAGAAATAGCTGGAAAGAAAGAAGGCAGAATAGTATACCAGGTCAACTTCCTCACAGGACAGGAGGGAGACCCCCAAATAGTTGGAGATATTACCCCCGATTACCTCATAATGCATGGGACCTACACTGCAAGCATAGTTGCAGGAATAAAAGGAATAGCACCCGACGCAAACATCATAGACCTTAAAGTCAAAAACGACAATGGAGAATTATACTATATGACCTACACCTACGCCGTCGAGGCAGTAAAATGGTGCATAAGAAACAAGGACAGATTCAACATCTCTGTAATCGTTCTCGCCATAGGCTGCAGAGACCAAATCTATGGATCACTAACAGAAGCGGTGGACCGTGCATTTCTCAATGGCTTAGTCGTAGTCACCGGTGGAGGCGCAATAGACATAACAAAGGGTAAAATTGTAGGGGGCCTTATGACCCCCGGTATAGCTGACTGGGCAATAACGGTGGCAGCACTTAGCGAGTACACCGGTGACTGCTGGTCGCCTCTGAGCCCACTAGGTCCCTCGCCCCATTGGTATTTTCCAAAACCCGAAATAACTGCGGGATACGAAGTCACAAGCACAGCCACCTCAGTGGTTGCGGGGGTAGCACTACTCCTCGCCCAACAGTGCAACGAAGAGGGGCTTCCACCAGTCCTTAGATCCGCTATTATTCGCTGGGCTCTTATTATGGGAGCGCAACAATATGACTTGGGCACTCCTGGATGGGATGCTCAATATGGTTTCGGAAGAGTCAACGCACTTTGCTCATACCTGTTTCTCAAAAACTACTTGAAACTCTAAGGTCCTCGTTGCCTTTTTATAATCTAATCGGCCTTTTTTTGAGCCTTTTTTGGTTAGCTTTTCTCCTTACTTGAATATTTTTTCTCTGATTAGTTTCTGTGTTTTTGCTGGGTCTCCTTCATTTATGGCCTTTTCCAACTCGTCTCTACCAATTTTGTCCAGAATCTTGGAAAAGGCTTTGAGCATCTCTATGCTCTCCCTTGAAGCTTCAAGTGGGTCTTCTCTGTAGGGGTATATGTCGAGTGAGTACCAGCCGTCGTAGCCCATCTTTTCAAGCCAATAAATCAGTTCCAGATATTCTATTGTGTGTACTGAGCCCACAATCATGTCGTCGTCCCAAAGCCGGTAATTATCATTTAGGTGCAAGTGGAATAGTCTTCCGTCTCTCATGCAAAGAACCGCGGACTCAGCCATACTTTCATAAGCGGCGAGTGCGTGTCCCACATCTATGGTGACCCCCACATTTTTCATTCCAGTTTCGTGTGCGATGAGCAGGGCTTTGTCAACTGTTGCTATGTAGGAGTGTGTTCGGGGCTCTTTTAGCTTATATTCCAGGCACACCTTAACCCCTGTCTTTGCAATTTCTTTAATGGAGTCAACCAGCAGGTCCCAGGCCTTTGGATAATTGGATTGGAAGGGGTAATCGTAGCCGTCTTGCCCAAGCCAGATATTGAATGAGTCGCACCCCACTTTTTTTGTAATTTCGATTCCCCTTTTGCATACTTCAATTGCTTCCCTGCGGATTTCTGGATTCGTAGAGGAGAGGCTGCCCTTCTGCCACTTTCTATCTCCAGTAAGATCAACGCCCACCATTGAAACCCTTAGACCCGTTTCTTTGAGCACAGCTCTTAACTCTTCAAGATTTTTTTCATCCACGTTGCCCGGATATCCTAATTCAACGCCACTAAGGTCCTTTATTGTTGCAACTTTTCTAATTACTTCCTCAAGCGGCATACTGGGTCTGTAACCCTCTATGAGAAACCTGTCTCCACATGGGCTAAAAGCCCAAACACCAAGCGAAAATTTTTTCACAAAACCACCATCCGGAGCCAAATTTTTAATGTAAATTCTCATAAACTGGTTAATACATATTACTATTTTAATTGGTAAAAGTGTGTTTGGTGATTTAAATTACTTCCATGTATCTTTTGAAGGCTTCATCCCATTGCGACGCATTTTCAGGCCTATACATTCTTGGTTTAAACGAGTTTCGCACAATTTTCCGAATAGTGTGCAGGGAAACTTTATCGCGTAATGCGCAAGCTTGGGTTAGAATGTTTCCTATCGCCGTTGCTTCAATTGGACCAGCATAAACTGGGAGATTCAGTGCATCAGCAACATATTGGCAGAACAACTCGTTCCGAGAGCCGCCTCCAATAATATAAACCTCCTCCAAAGAACTCCCCAAAAGACTTTTTAGTCCCTCAAAAACCTCTCTATGCCTCAAAGCCAAGCTTTCAAGAATACAACGCACAATCTCACCACGCTTCCTAGGAGGCTCCTGCCCTGTTCGCCTACAAAAGTTTTGGATAGCTTCAGGCATACTCTGAGGATTAAGGAAAATAGGATCATCAGGATTAACGAAACATCTAAATTCCGGGCACTCCTGTGACTCCCGAATCAGCTCCCCATAAGATACATCAGTTCCCAATTTCCATTTTCTTATACATTCCTGAAGAAGCCAGAAGCCCGTAATGTTTTTCAAAAACCTAATAGTTTTTTCCACGCCTACCTCATTGGCAAACCCTACCCTCAGAACATTCTCGTCAACGAGGGGTTTGGATAGTTCGGTTCCCATAAGAGACCAGGTGCCTGAACTTATAAAGAGAAATTTCTTATCCCCTGCGGGTGCAGCTGCCACAGCAGCGGCGGTATCATGGCAGGGAGGCGTAGTAACAAGTGTCCCTCTCAGTCCCAACTCACCTTTCAGTTGATCAGCCAACTCTCCGAGAACCGTTCCGGGTGGAACTATTTTTTGGAACCAGCGGGGGTTGAATCTCAGTTTCTCTATAAGGGGCCAACACCAATCATGCTTAAATACATCGTAAATCTGAGTAGTGCTTGCCAAAGTCATCTCTGAGACAGATTTTCCGGAAAGTAGGTAGTTGAAGAAGTCGGCAATCATAAGAATCTTATCAGTGATAGATGCCACGGGAGTTTTACTCATCGCATAGAGCTGGTAAATAGTGTTTATCCTCATAAACTGAATTCCAGTATAAGAGAAAATCTCCTCTCTCGGAACCAACTTTAGTACCTCTTCCATAACGCCCTCAGTTCTGGAGTCCCTATAATGCCTGGGGTTACTCACAAGTTCACCCCTTGCATCTAGTGGAGCATAGTCAACACCCCAGCTGTCAACCCCCAAACTGGCTATTTCCCCCCCACAAATCTGAACACAACGACATAAACCTTCCCTAATCTCATCGTAGAATCTTAAAACATCCCAATAAAGCCCCCCAAACAAGCGTGTACCCTCTGTTCTAAACCTGTAAATCTCCTCCAAAGTCAGCCTATTACCCGACCAGTCTAACCTGCCCAACATCAGTCTCCCAGAACTAGCACCCATATCCACAGCAACAAAATTCTCCAATGAAATCCACCCAAAACACTAAATTGGAGAAAACCCCCTTTAATAGATTCCGCCCCCAAACTAAAAAATAAAAAATAAAAAATAAAAAAAAGAAAAAATAGAGGAAAAAGGCCTTTACCCTTGCCAGCCGCGCATTTTTATCTTCTTCTAGCCAAAACTACTGCTACGCCTAACAGCAATAAGGCGGCAGCGGCTATCCCACCGTAGAGTAGTATTTTTGAAGTTGCTTGAGCCGCATAACCTAAATATATGGCTGCAAATGTTAGTATCATAGGTAGGTAGTTTGGTTCAAGCAGAGCAAAGTATGGATCTATGTATATATTACCGTCGCTGAAATCTTCGTAAGAGAAAGCAATATTGATAGTCAGTGTTTCATTGTTTAGACTGAATGTTGAATTGCTATGGCATGGGTCATGGGTACTGTTGTATGCACCGTTAAACCAGCTGAACTCGGCAACTGGGATTCCCCAAGAATCAATGAATTCAACTTCAGAAACATCTTCATTCAGTGAGGGAACAAGTCCGCTTCCACCATTTGCTACAACTGCCCCCTCAGCCCACCGGTAGCGATACTGAAGGGAGTCACCGAGACATGAGTGCAGAGTTATCACCAAGGCTAGAAATCTAGAACTATAAGGGTTCTCTACAGTTTCTCCCTGCCATTGATAACTTGTGATATTCAATTCGAATTTTAAGGATGAAAGCTTCGGAACTGTGACGCTGGAGTCGCCGAACGAAACTTTTTGTGATTCAAAGTACAATAAAATGCCAAAAGCAAGGTTGAAGGCTCCTGTCTTTTCTGTTCCCTCTATGGAAATCTTGATGTATTCAAAAAGTGGAGGCATTTGTTGTATCAGAGGGCCCAACTCTATGGTTAATTTATTCCAATTAACATCGGTGGCCAAATTGTATTCTTTTAGAACGTTGTCTGTTCTATTATCACTATTATCATAGCATTGGTTATTGTTGGTGTCGTTGAATTCTACTAGTCTTGCAAAGTTTAAGCCGAACCTACTGTTCGCTAGTGCTCTGTGGGTGAAATTGCAAGAAACGAAACTTTGAGAGAGGTTGCACATAAACATACCCGTGAAAAAGGATCTAGTGTTGTTGTTGAACCAAGAATCCCACCAGTCGAGTGATTCTATTGATTTTTCTGGTTTGCTAGGCTCCGCTGTTGGGAGGCTTACTGTTGCTGTGGCTGGTGTTGTAAGTGCTGGTAGGGCTATAACTAGTGCAAATAGTGCTAACATTGCTATAGTTGATGCCAGTATCATCTTTCTTTTCATTTTTATTCACCCAATTTTTTGGGGAACCTTGTTTAGGAAGGTGTTATTAAAAATTTTCAGTGAACCATTTACTTTGTAACAAAAGGAGGTTTTATTAAGCCTGAAAAATTGTAAAGGAGGTTTACTATGGTTTATAACTGTTCAAAAATTTGGAAAAAAACCTTTTTTGAAAATTAATCCCCTTAAAAACGAGTAATTTTTAGGACTTTAGCGCGTCGCATATTTCCTGCAGTGTTTTTTGGTCGATTTGGTCTAGCTTGACGCTTATGGCTTTCGCAATTTTCATGCCTTTGCTCAGTAATTTATTTTGGAGGCTCTTGGTGAAGTTCGCTTTGCCCATGCCCGAAGAGACAAAGATCACTGCTTTTTTGCCCTTAGCCTTCTCCAGCTTGTCAATAAAGGTGTTCACTGGTGGTGCAATTGTGAAGTACCATATTGGAGAGCCAATGACTAGTGCATCGTACTTATCCATATTTTTGGTGGCTTTAATTTCTGGTTTCCTCCTGAGTATGCAGTCAAAAGTAATGCGGGGGTTGAGGTGTAAGAGTCCACTGCTGTACTCTTTTGTCATCTCGATTCTGAACATTTCCACTTTTCCAAGGGGTTCAATTATTTTCTGAATTTTCTTGGCTATCCTCTCGGTATTTCCAGTCTTGGAATAGTAGGCTAGTAGAACCTCCAAAATAAATCACCACCCATAATTCTTCAAAAAACATTTTCGCGTTTCCCAATTTAACTTTTTCACCGTAAACGGAAAGTATATGTTTTGGGCCACCGCACTCCTTAAATCGACGCAAGCGAACTAGATTTTCGTGTGCAAAAAGCAACAAGACCCAGAACTTGAAAACAAGCCCAACAAAAGGATCACAATAAACCACATCTTC
>CAZECW010000003.1:0-37522 GCA_964510585.1 uncultured archaeon
CGTCTGCTACGGACTCCTCTGGCCACTGTGTGTTGTCCTGGCTGGTTCCCTCCGGCTTGGCTCCCGGAGTGTACAGCTTCTATCTGAGGTTTGAGGGCAACCAAACTTACGGGTCGGCGGAGAGCGTGTTCAACGTGACCACTCTCCCCAGAGATCTTAAAATTGTTTCGGTGATTTTGAACGCAACTTTTGTGAAGCCGAATGAGCTGATTTATGTGGTTGTAGAGATTTCAAGTAGTGATCCTCTTGTTTCGGTTAGAATTGACGGCTTTTTATTAGAAAAAGCTAGTGAAACAAGTTGGATTGGAGCCATTAATGCTTCTTCTCAGCCTGGGAGACATGTATTGTCTGTAGTTGTTTATTATAATGGTGTTGAGTGTATTAACGATTCGGCTACATACTATGTGGGTGAAGAAAAGGAATTGGGTGCTCCTTTATGGCCCCTTTTATTACTTCTTACTAATGGCCAGGAATTCCTCAGCGGGGGACTAACTGTTATTGTTCCCCTTTCCCTTATGGCCATATTTTCTGCTGGGCTTGCTTTGAAAAGAAGGAACCGCCAACCAGGTTTTTCCAGAGACTACACTATAGACGTAGACTTGGATTCACCCTAAAAAATATGTAAATGGTACACTAGGAGTAGGTTAGAAATATTTATCCGATTTTTAACAATTAAATCCACATATTCTTCTTAGACAATTTTGAACGTGTTTTCTATATACAGAAATACTACAATTAGAATAGCTGAGTTCAAAATGGTTTGTTTCAAATTCACTAAGCGATATTAAAAAGCGATTCAAAAAAGACTCAAAAGGGTAAAAACGTAAAGTAAAATTATTTCAGCGGGCTGCCAATTTTTGAAACTTTGCCCCCATCGGGCAAGGTTACCCACTTTCCCAAAGGAAATCTTGCCTTCTGAATATAATAATTCTAGGCCTAATCGTACATTCATTCCTCTAATACCTATCCCCAAAAGGTTTTCGTTTACTGTGCTGTGGAGCCACCGTCGATTACCAAGATGGACCCTGTTGTAAAGGAAGATTCCTCTGAGGCTAGAAATAGTGCCGCGTAGGCTATTTCTATGGGTTTTCCTAGGCGCCCTAAGGGTATTTCTTTGATTACTTCTTGTGTTCTCTCATTTTTTTGTTTTTCACCTATCCAGCGTTTGAGCAGGGGGGTTTCTGTGGCTCCGGGGCAAATGCAGTTTACCCTGATTCCGTAGGGGGCGCATTGTAGAGCCAGTGAGCGTGTTAATGCTATTACCCCTCCTTTTGAGGCTGAGTATGCTGGGTGGCTGGGGGTGCCTACTAATCCCAGTTCGGAAGCTGTGTTTATTATGGAGCCCCCTGTCCTCATCATGTGGGGAATGGCATATTTGCAGCACAAGAATATGCTTTTCAAATTCACTTCGATTAATTTGTCCCAATCCTCCTCACAGGTTTCCCATAGTGGCCCTTCTGGTCCCTCTATTCCTGCGTTGTTAAATAGAACGTCAAGTTTTTCGAATGTATTTATACATTTGTCAATCATTCTTTTAACTTCCTCAGCCTTAGAGACATCAACAGCTACTTGAACCGCGGTTCCTCCCTTCTTTGAAATCTGTTCAACCACCTTTTTCCCCAAATTTGGTTCAATGTCTGCAACCACAACTTTGGCTCCTTCCCCAGCAAAAAGCCTAGCTGTGGCTTGACCTATACCTGAACCCGCACCAGTAATTATGGCTACTTTATCCTTCAATCGCATATAGTCCCAACTCCAAAACGTACATCATAAAAAGGTTTCCAACCAATTTTGGAGAGACTTAAACAAATAAATAATAAGTTATGTCAGAATTATTTAAAATAATTGTCACCAAAACGGGTTGTAATTCCTTCCACGACTAAAACTCGTGAGCTTCCTTGCGACAATTTGTGAAAAATGAGGTAGTTTACCCTAAGCGTCTACTATTATGGAGTGTTGCCTCTTTGTAGCTTTTCCAAACTTCTATACCTTAAATTATCACTTTCCCCTCTTTTAAGCTGATTTTAGGACTTAAACCGACACATTTATACACTTTATAATCCTCCACACAATAAGAGGCTTCAAGTTAACAGTACCAAAATGAAGGGATACTAGTACTAAATTTTTTTTCTAAAAATTTCCGAATAGTTTTAATTCACAAATACATAAACTTATAGTTGTGATTTTATGCGAATCTGGGATATCCCCCCGGAAAAATTGTGTAACAAGCATTTGTTAGGGGAGCATAGGGAGCTTCATGCCATTTGGGAGATTTTAACGCAGGATAAAAAAGGTTATTCCCGGCATCCGGAAACGTTGAGGTGGAAGGGTAAATTAAAGAGTTTGTATTTGAGACACGAAAAGCTTATCGGTGAGATGGAAAAAAGAGGATACAAGCACAATAGCCCTCTACAAATAGAATTAGCAACTGGAGATGAAGTACAAACCGAGTATGTGACTCCTATTAAGGATCAAATTAGAATCCTGAAAAGTAAGAAATGTGGATGCAAAGTTTAGCAAAACAAAAATCAGTTCTTCCACCCGTAGTATATGTTCTGGGAGCTTAAGATCACTAAAAGTACTCGTCGATATATTCCAAGGTTTGTAAAGATGCTGTAACTTTCTGTTTTGAATGGGGTTGATGGTAATGCCCAGTTTAAAATTGTCTAAAAAAACTTCAAAAATGGTTGGTCTGCCTCCAGGAACTCCCGTGTATATTGGGGATAAAGTTGTAGGCGAAGTGAAAATTAGGCTTATGGACTATGATGAAACGCACTTTCAGGAAAAGGAAGTGAAAAATATTGAGGAGTGTTTTCCTTTTAAAGAAACGCCAACCATAACTTGGATAAATATAGACGGTGTTCATCAAGGAGATATTATAGAAAAAATTGGAAAACAATTTGACATACATCCCCTCATTTTAGAAGATATTATGAACACCGAGCAACGCCCCAAAATAGAGGATTTCGAAAAATACCTTTTCATCGTTTTAAAAATGCTCTACACCAACAATAAAAATGGTGAAATCCAATCAGAACAAGTTAGTTTGGTTGTGGGCCCAAACTATGTTATATCCTTCCAAGAGAAGGAAGGAGATGTCTTTGACCCTATAAGGGAAAGAATTAGAACCGGTAAGGGACGCGTAAGAAGGATGGGGCCTGACTACTTGGCCTATGCTCTAATAGACGCCATTGTGGACAACTATTTTGTGGTTTTAGAAAAAGTAGGGGAAAAAATCGAAGATGTAGAAGAACTACTCATATTGGAGCCCTCCCCACAAGTTTTAAAAGAAATCCACCGTCTGAAAAGGAAGCTACTGTTCTTACGCAAATCCGTTTGGCCTCTGAGGGAAGTTATTAATATTCTGGAAAGGGGTGAATGCTCCCTGGTTAAAAAAGCAACGATAATCTTTCTTAGAGACGTTTATGACCACACTATCCAAGTGATTGAAACCATCGAGGTCTATAGAGAAATGCTTTCCGAAATGATTGACGCCTACCTCTCAAGCATAAGCAACAAAACCAATGAGATTGTCAAAGTGTTAACAATTATCGCCACAATTTTTATACCCTTAACCTTCATTGCCAGCATCTACGGTATGAACTTCACATGGATGCCGGAAATCGAATGGCCCGAAGGATACCACATGGTTCTCGTCGTAATGGCCATTATCGGAATTATGATGATTGTCTATTTCCGGAGAAAAAAATGGATATAAAAAGAAAAGAATACTTATCCCCTCTAAATAAGTATAATCCTTTTTTAAGCTACAGAAAGGAAAGCATTTTGGGAAGGATTTTCCGTTATATTGCGCCATTATACCCTTAAATAACTTCTAAAGGGCAGAAGCTAAAGCTCATATCATATTGACAACAAAAACTTCAACCGCTAAAATAAGCTTACTAGATTTGTTGGATAGACAAAAAAAGAGAAGAGGGGAAGTGTAATCACGCAGTCCTTGGGATGGCTAGCTTTCCGAGAAGAAGTTCCCTTGCAGTTTCAAATGCGGCCATGTGGTCGAAGACAGCTTTTCCTTTAACTTCCTTAGCCTTTCTTAGTAGATTTTCCTCGACTTGTCTTTTTAGCGCACCAATAGCCAGTGAGCCAATGCCGTAAACTCCGGGTTTCAACTCCTTCTTGTCATCGTTTCTGTCAAGCCCACCTATTCCCAGGGGAGGGACGGCGTTAACGTCGAGGAGCAATTTTTTCGGTTTGAGGCTTTCTACGTCTTCTCTGCTGAGGAGTTGTACACCTGCCTTTGCAACAGAGAATACCATGTCAGCGTCCTGCACTATTTCCATTATTTGCTCCTTGTTTGGAGCGAATATTCCTTTGATTTCTACACCAAACTTTTCGTTTAGATCCGAGGCTACCGTTTTCACATATTGTACACTGGCACCAGACCAGGTTTCCACCATGTAAACTTTGCAGCCAAGCTTTGCTGCTAATACGCAGGCGAATCTTCCTACCGGTCCTGTTCCCCCTAGAACTGCAACTTTCATTTTTTCAATATTGCCCAGATTAAGGGTAACCACGGCTTCTTCAGCTTTTGCTACCAGTGCTGAGGCGGTGGTGCAAGCTCCTCTTGGATCAAAAATTATTGGCACTTCGAAGGGCGGCACCAAGGATTTAACGGCTTTCTCGAATATTTCCTGGGCTTGATTCACATTGCTTCCACCGACAAAGATTGCGGTGTATTTTGCGCCTTTAGGTCCTCGGGAGAATATTATGTCTTGTACCAGTCTTTGAGCGTCTTCAGGCTTTACTCCACCCAGAGGAATGACCACATCGAAACCCGCGTCGTAAGCCATATTCATGTCAAATGGACTTGCATGCTGGTCAGTATCTAAGAAGTATAATATGTGTTGTCTCTGCTCCTTCTTCTTCACAACTATGGGTATTATTTCAACATGGTTAGATTCTAGAAGGTTAGATAGTTCAGTGCTTTCCTCTTTGCTATTTATTTCCTTTTTTGCTTTAACCACGACTAAATCTACATCTAGATCGGTGCAGAGCTTGGATATTCCGTCTGCGTGACGTGGGTCACATATGAGCATGCCGGTGACATTTTTCTTTTTGATTTCTCTTGCCTGATTTAGGACGCCACTCATTATCCACGCTTCGCGAACCCTAAATTTTATGTCGTCTTCAATTTCCTTCAAGTTTTGTTCAAAGTATTGAGCCAAAGTAGCCAGTTTTAGGAAGTTTTCATCATTCTTTTTTGCTTCTGGATTTTTGGCTAGGACTTTCGTAATCTGTTCAATTAGAATGTTTCTTAGTTCCTGTTTTCTGCTCATTGTGGACCAGATGTAGTCGCGGGCGTTATCTGCAATGTCCACATAGCTGTAAGGGATTCCATGTTTTTTAAAAACATCCACTAGAGGATTATCGTATAGAAACTCTTCAATGCTTCTCATCCCCCTCTCCTCAAGGCAAAAGTCGGGTTTGTACTCTTCGACCATCTTGTTTATGAATTCCCTGTACTCCTTGGACATTATTCTCAGTTCTGAGAAAAAGTCTTTAGGAGGATTGAATGGTTCTAGCAGGTACCAGTCGATTCCGTATTCGCTTTCAACCATAACCAACCTTAGTTTCTGTCCCTTCAGTGGCTCTAACTCTAAAACTTCCATTATTCGCCCTCCAAAATAATTTTTTAGTTTTTTAGTGTACCAATTCAGTTTGCCTCACACTGGTAGCTGATCTCATCGGCAGAACTACCAAGTCTGTTTCGCTCATTTGTTTTGCTAATTCATTGAATAGATTGGATGGGGTGATGTGTATGCAGGTTACTTCTTTTTCAGGCACTTCGCTGGCCAGGTCGATTAATTGTTTTATTATCCACCTGGCGGTTATCACAGTGTTCATGTATTCCTCTTTTCCGTCTGCTTCCTTCTCGTAGAATTCTATTAGGGATTTCAGGTTTTGTGCCTTGTAGGTGCTCGCGTTTTTAGGGTTCTCAGAGAGGAATCTTTCCAATTCTTCCTTTAATTCTTCTATTTTTTCTCTTAGGTCATCTATTTCCTGTTCCAAATATAGTCGGGCGTTTTGGGGTATTCCTAATCTGAAGAGTGGAACCCCTAACTCTCTGAATTCTTCCGTATTCACGCTCTGACCGTTAACGCCAAACATGCAATCTTTGTCTGCAGTGATAAAGTCGGGATGATAGGTTAGAATAACGTTTAGTAAGGAGTTATCGGCCTGTTCGGTGAAGCAATCAGAATTTTTGGAAGCCTGGGAATTTCCTTCTTCATACAATACCACCGTGAGGATTTTCCCACGCAATTTTTTAATTTCCAATTCTTCCATCTTTTTCCTTCCTCCATTTATTCTCTGGTTAAACAATAGAAGGATGTTAGGATTTAAAACTAATCTTAACTTGTCTTTTCTGAATTATGACAATTTTAATTGTCTTGAAAATTGTTGTATAGTTTGAATAAAAAGAGGAAAATTCATTTTTTTTGACAATTAAATTTTATTCCAAAAATTGTCTGGCAAGTCAATTTTATTAATCCAGTTACGATAGCCATTAAGACAATAAGAATGATGTATTTGACAAATATAATTGTCAATTTTAATTTACGAAAATTTTTATTAACCAATAAACTCTCCTTGATAAATTGGTGAAAAAATATAACGCAGTGACACAGATGGACTTATATAATGTTTTAGGCCACCCTCTCAGAAGAAAAATCCTCCTATTATTAGAAAAAGAGGGTTACATGCAGTACTCAGATCTTCTCAAGGAGCTCAACATTGAAACAACGGGACAGTTGAATTTTCACCTCACAAAGCTGGGGAACCTAATTACCAAAGAGGGAAAGGCTTACAAGCTCTCGGAAGAAGGAAAAACGGTCATCAAAATAATGGAGTTAAATGAGAAGATTCTCTCAGGTGAAGAGATAGAAAGAATCGAGTCTCGAAAAACTGAGTTAAGCCGCGTGGGGATACTTATCTGTACCTGTGGTTCAGAGATTGAGCAGTCAATTAGTGTTGAGGCTTTGAAGAACCGTGTGTCTCGCATAAATAATGTGGTGTCCGTTGCGGTTTTTGATAATCTTTGTCAGGAGAAGAATCAGAAGAAGATTCAGAAATGGTTTAAGGACAATTTCATAAATAAGGTGGTTATTGCTGCCTGCAGTCCTCGTACGCACTCTCATATATTTAACCGCATATTTGAGAATCTTATACCCATAACAAACATTGATTTTGCTAATATTAGGGAGCAATTATGCTGGGTGAATTCTAAAAAGCCTGTTGAAGCCTTGGAAAAAGCGGGGTTACTCATTGAGGCTGCTGTGGAGAGGGTTATCCTTCAAAGAGAGATTAAAACCAAAACTGTTGAGGTTCAAAAAAGCGTGGCTGTTATTGGTGGGGGCATTGCGGGTATGAATTTGGCTTTAAAGTTGGCGGAGGCCGGGTTGAAAGTTTATCTTATTGAAAAGTCGCCTACTCTGGGGGGGAAGGTTGCAAGGTGGAGCAAGATTGAGGGCGTCCTAGACTGCGCATCCTGTTTCCTCTCGGAACAGATTCTGTATTTGGTGCAGGAGAAAAATATTGAGATTCTCACCAATACTGAAATTCTATCCGTTTCTGGAAATGCGGGGAACTTCACCATTGAATTGGTTCGCAAGCCACGTTACGTGGATGAAAATAAGTGTACTGGTTGTAAACGGTGTATGAGTATATGCACTATTACTAAGAAAAACGAGTATGAGTACGGTTTGGATGAGAGGAAGCTAATCTACATTCCCTTTGTTCAGGCCTATCCTTATGCGGCGACCATAGATGAGGAGGATATTGAGAAATGTAGAGAATGCCGGGTCTGTGAAAGAGCCTGTCTAAATAAAGCCATAAATCTGGATCAGAAGCCTACAACAATGACCATAAAGGTTGGGGCAAAAGTTCTGGCAATTGGCTCCGACCTTTACCAAGACTTAAAGCTTTATAATCATAACCCGCGTTGGGACATCGTCACCTCTGCGGAGTTTGAGAGAATTCTTGCCTCTGACGGTCCCACACAGGGCAATCTTGTAAAACTTTCTGATGGCAAGGCGCCGCAAAAAATTGTAATTATTCAGGGTGTGGGCGATTACAGTCTTAGTTCCGATTACTGTTACATACTGTCCAGAAAGTATCTAGAAGCGATTCGGGAGAAGCTTCCCAGCTGCGAAGTTAAAGTTTTTATAGAGAACAGTAAGAGCGCTGCAAATAGGTTGGCACTCGCTAACCTGCCGGAAACTGTTCATACTGGCAAAGTATTAGGGATAAAAGTGGAGGGCGAAAGGAAAGTGATAAGTACTGAGAGGGGAGACTTTGAATCAGACATGGTTATTCTAAACATAGGTATGGTTCCAAGTAGGGAGCTGGCTGAGCTTCGCAAAACTTTGGATTTCGCTTTTGATGATAAGGGTTTTATGTCCAAAGAGACACTGAGCTCAGGGATTTTTGGGTGTGGGACTGTTACCGGGCCTAAAGATTATCACACGGCTATAGCGGAATCTAATGAAGTAGCTCTTCAAATAATTTCTCTATTATCAAGGGATTATTTACTTGCAGACATTAGCGGTATAGATATTGACTATGATAAGTGTGGTTTATGCGGTTTGTGTATGTCTGTCTGCCCCTTTAACGCTATATCCTGTGAAGACGACAGGATTACCATTGACGATTTCAAGTGTAAGGGCTGCGGAGTCTGCGTAAGCATTTGCCCCACAAAGGCATTGGAGATGAATGTGATAACAAGAGAAAAGATTCTCAGATCCATAGAAGTTTATAGCAAGTATAGCCACAAACCCAAAATTATGGCTTTTTGCTGTGAGCATTGCGGGTATGCGGCGGCGGATGAGGCGGGCCTAAGGAAAATACAGTACCATCCCAATATTTTCGTTGAAATGGTTCCCTGTACTGGTAGAGTGGACACCGAGTTTATTTTAAAGGCGTTGGAAAAAGGATTCGATGGGGTGCTAGTTGTAGGGTGTAAGTATGGCTCATGCAGGTACATAGATGGAATCAACAAGTTGGAGAAAAAAATCAAAATACTGAAAGATGTGGGAATTCCCCAAATAGAGGATAGACTGGTTCTTTCATCGCTAAACGCGGTGGAAGGCTACAGGTTCGCAGAGATAGTGAACCTAATGCAGAATAAATTGTCGGAGATGATGATGTGAAACTAAAATTTTCAGCAATCTCCCTTAACTCTTGCAACGGTTGCATCTCCACCCTTACCTGTCTAGATGTTTTCCTCAACCTTGTAAAATCCGCGGAAATAGTATACTTCCCCTTTGTTGAGGACTCCTACCCCGCCACAATAAAGGAAGACGAAGAACTAAAATATTCTGACGTTACCCTTGTTGAGGGATGTGTTACCCAGAAGGATGAAGAAATATTACTGAAAAAGCTGCGAAAAGCATCCAAAAAAATAATTGCACTCGGCGCCTGCGCTATGTTTGGGGGGATAGAAAGCCTATCACAGAATGCTCGAAGGGACCCTCTCTCTAAAATCATAGAAATCGATGGATGTATACCGGGTTGCCCCCCACCTGAAAATGTTCTGGGAGCATCTATACTTTCACTAATTGAGGGCAGGAATCTTCCCGAAGCAAGCAGGAATCTCTGTGCAGTTTGCGATTTGAGGCCCAAACTGGAAAAATTCAAAACAATCCGTATAGAGAAATTACAACCCCAAAAGTTTCCCACCAGCTGTTTCCTCGACGAAAACGTGCTCTGTTTAGGTCCGGTGACCCGTGAAGGATGCGATGCAAAGTGTATCAAAGTGGGGCTGCCCTGTGAGGGGTGTATGGGGCCTCCCAACGGTTTAGACTATACTGCTAATGTAATCAACTTCCTCTCAACACTGGAATTATCAGAAAAGTTGAGAACTTATGAAGGAATTATTTTTAGGCTTCGCCGCCCAAGGACGTGAAATGGAATGAAGAAAATTATTGAACCGGTTACAAGAATTGAGGGACACGGGAAAATAACAGTATACCTTAATGATAAGGAAGTCTCCAACGCTAATTTTGACATGTATCTACCTCGAGGATTCGAAAAAATTTTAGTGGGAAAATTGGTGGAAGATGTTCCCAGAATCACATCCCGAATATGTGGACTCTGCTCCTCAGCACACGCAATAGCAGCCTGCAAAGCATTGGAAAAAATATATGACGTTACCCCATCTAAATCCTCCATTCTTATGAGAAAACTCCTCCTTGCCGGAGAGCTTATAAGATCCCATGCATTGCACTTCTTTTACTTTGCACTTCCCGACCTAAAAGCATTGATAGAAAATGATTATGAAAGGTATAGTGTCCAACAGTTCTCAAAAATAGAAACAGACCTAGTTGAAAAATTGTTCAGAGTAATTAGAATTGGAAATGAGCTCCTAGACCGCATTGGGGGAAGGGTACCCCACCCAGTAACCAGCGTAGTGGGCGGAATCTCTAAAAAATTAACAGAAAAAGAAGTGGTAGGACTACAGTCTAACCTTAGAAGAGGCGCCAGCACAGTGAGAGGAATAATAGAGAAACTATTAGAGTACATGGGTAAGATTGGTGAGCCGCAAGAATTCTTCAACATGGACGAAACAGCATTTATGGCACTAAATGAAGGCGGCAACTTCAACCTATATGAAGGAAAACTCCGCATCACCAAAGAAAAAAAGATTCTGGCAGACTTCGAACCAGAACAATACACCAAATACATAGAAATTGAGAAAAAATCACAGGGAATCCAAATTAAACTTAACGGAGAAAAGCTAGTATTAACCGGGCCCATGGCCAGAAACCAAATAATCGAGAGATACGGGGCCTACGAAGTACACAGCTTGATGGAAGAAGTGCCCACCAGCTGGAAGGAAAGCCTTCTTTACTCAAACTTTCTCAGACTCATAGAAATACTTGCCTCGATATACGATGCAATACTCATACTCAACGAGCCAGAACTAATGGAAGAACGAGAACTTCCCCAACTCAACAAAATCGCCACACCAATAGGCATCGGAGTGGTAGAAGCACCCAGAGGAACACTAATACACCAGTACAAAGTAAACACTAAAAACACAGTTGAATCAGCAACCATCATCACCCCCACAGAACTCAACCTCCCCACCATCAACCAAAAATTACTAGAAACATGCAGAGACAGCTACCAAAACACACAAAACATAGAGAAACTAAAAGAAAACGCAAAAAGAGTCATAAGAACATTCGACCCCTGCGTCTCATGCGCAACCCACCTAATCGTCAAAATAATCCACCAATAAAATAACCACAGAAAGATTTCATCTCAAACAATGACACCTCAAAACACTTTTAAGATGGAAAAAATAAAAATTCAAGCATCCAAGACGGACACCAGCACCTCCAAGGCTTATGCAGCTTTATGCGTAACAGTATGGAGAGAGCTTGAGGTCCTCGGTAAAATACGCTATTTGGTCTATAACGAAGTGAAATTCAAATTCAACACAAGCCTACATCGAACAAAATATTACATAATTAGTTATTTCGATATTGTCTTTTATACAAAGGTTTATTTTTTATTTCCACGAAAAGAAGGTTATGATAACGAATCCTGATGAGTATTTGTTGAGGAGTGATAAGTGGTTCGTAGGTGGAGGAACCGCTGCTTTATGGGCTCCCTGTTTCCCGCTACATCTCGATACCTTAGGGTTTTGGGATTATGGCTACTACCTAGATCAGAAACTTCCACACATATTCACGATAACCGTGTTAGATGAGCAGTTAAATCCTATAAACTTTAACGTAATTGAGCGAGTTTGGAGACCAAGCAGTCTCTCTCAGAAGTTCGTGGCTGAAGACCTTAGCATTGAGGAGAACAAACTTCTAACACCTACCAATGTGTTTGTTTCCCAAATGGATGTAGTAAACAATGGGAACAAGGATAAGCGTTATCACTTCATAATGTGGACAAAGCTGGATCGTAGACCCCCGAAACTAATGCCCATCAGATTAACTTACCCATTTGACTATGAAGGACTGACCTATACTAATCCTAAAATTATAAATAATACTGCTGTTTTTTCTCAGGAGGAGCTACATACAAACAGTGAATGCAATTACCAAGTGTGGTACGCCCTGGGAGCAAAGGAAAAACTGGATTCTTACACCATAAATTTAAGTGAAAATTTCCACATCAGCCTGGGCTCTCTAGAAGACCGACCACTATGGATAGTTACCCCCTTCCCAGAGAAGATTTCTGATGGAAAATTTAAGAATGAGGATATTCCTGAAAAACCTTTTAGCGAGTTTGGTAGCATCTATGTGGGCCTCCATTACACCATTGACCTGCAGCCAGAGTTCCACAAATATACTTGGTTTGCTTGCAGCGTGTCCCATGATAAGGACAAGTGTTTAAATAATCTTAAAGAACTTCAAGACAAGGATCCTCTTAAATTAAGCCGGCAGAACTGGAAAGATTTTTTCAACAGTGTACCAAGCTTCGAGTGCTCAGACCCTTATATCACCAAATATTATTGGTACCGCTGGTACGGTTTAAAACTAAACATGATAAATGTTGGCGAAAATAACCACAAGTATCCTATCATATATGAGGGGATAGGGGAGAGAGATGGAGGCTGGTTCCGACACCATATTTCATACAGTGCCCAGTGTCACATGATTGAGTGCTCCTGGATGCATGAACCCTTAGTGGCGAAGGGTTCATTGCTTGGACTTCTATCAAATATCCATAAAAACGGAGCAATACCTGGGGGAGTGGGTTTCAAGGGAAAAACAGATGACTGGTTCATCTATCATGCAAATTATGCAAAGGGAATTTTACAAATATACCAGATACACCCCGATATTCAATTTTTTGAACAGATTTATCAGCCTCTCGCCAAGTACGCTAAATATTTCGACAGGCAGCGAGACCAGGAGAATAGTAGTCTTTACGATGTAACTCAGCAGTACGAAACTGGTCAAGAGTATAATGCACGCTACCTGTTTGCCGAAGAAAATGCTGATAGGGATGTTACGTTTAGGCTAAAAGGTATCGACGCTACAACTTATATTTACGAGTTAAAGAAACTCTTAGCGTTTATGGCGCAGGCGCTGGGGAAAAAGGAGGAGAGTGAAAGGTGGGCTGTTGAGGCTAAAAAAATTAAGGAGAATATTTTAAAGTTTATGTGGAATCCGGAGGAACAGTTCTTCTTTGATGTGAAACCAGAAACCTTTGAACCTTCAAATGTCAAGGCAGCAGTTTGTTTCTATCCCTTTATGACCGATATAGTGGATTCTAAGCACTTAGGCGCTATATACAAACATCTCTTAAATCCAGAAGAGTTTTGGACTTCCTATCCGGTGGCCACACTTGGCAAAGACCATCCTCTTTTTAATCCTGAGGCCGAATGGAAGGGAATTCGAAAATACTGTCCTTGGAATGGCCGAGTCTGGCCTATGACCAACAGCCACATATGTGACGTTCTGGCACGAACCGCTTACCACATAGATAACTCTCTTAAAAGCAAGACGGCCCAATTTCTAAACAAATTTATTCGAATGATGTTCTTCCAAGAGAATCCAGAATTACCAAATTGCTATGAGCACTACAATCCCTTTACAGGTTACCCCAGCAGCTACAGGGGCGTTGACGACTATATGCATTCCTGGATTGTTGATTTAATCATAAAATATATAGTGGGGTTCCAGCCTCAAACGGAAAACGAGGTGGTTCTCGACCCACTACCATTCGACCTTGAATACTTCACCCTCAACAACTTGCTCTATAAGGGACACAAAATAAAAGTCACATGGAGAAGGAAAAAAATTGACAAAGAAAAAGAAGGATTCTGCCTCTACATTGACAATAGACTAGTAGCTAAGAAAACACAACTTGAAAAAATTAGATTAAAATTAAATAATCAAAAACAATAGACAAACTTATTCTTCCTCATTCCCAATAGTTTTTAAGAATCTTAACTGGAGAAAAGGGGGGGTTCACTCTTTTTTGATGGTTAGTGGCTTGGTTTTCAAAGGTCGGTGGGTTGTTGATGCTTATTTTTTTTCGTTTTGCTTTTTTTCATTTTTTTGGGTTCTTGTCTATTTTTCCCTATTTTTTGTTTTTATGTTGGGAAGGCTGTTTTTATTTCTTCGTAGAGTTCGGGGAAGCTGTTTAACCATTCTTTTCTTTCTTTTTTGAGTTGTTGAACCATTTCTTCTATTTGCTCAATGCTGTACCACCTTTCTAGTTTAAATTTTTCCATGTCTACGCCTTCCACCTCTTTGGGCACTAATGTGCCGAAGTATGGTTCGGGTATCCACTCTATGTTGTTTCTGGCTATGCCTCGGATTATGGAGGCCATTTCTTTTATCTGGATTCGTTCCACTTTTCTCTTAATTATGCTTATTCCTTCTTCATTTACTTCTCTAAGTTCTCCCACTCCACCGGTGTTTATAAGGTAGCACTGCACCTTGTCTCCCAGTCCTTTTAGTATTTCGTAGAACCTGTTTCCCTCTTGGCCTTTGCTTCCCACTATGAAGGGATTTGTTCCTACTTCGCGTACTGACTGTCCTGCTCTTTTGGGGTCGCTTCCCGAACTTTCAATTGATTCTCCAAGCATGAATGCGGCTGCGGCTTGTTCAATGGTTAGTTTGGATGCTATTGGTACTACGGTGTTTCTTCTGGTAATCATTAGGACTATTAGTCCGTCGACGTCTTTTAGGGGAGGGAGGTTAACTGAGGGGCTTTTGTACTTTCCAAAGTCGTCTCTCTGCATTATTCCGCGTCCGTTGCCTGTGAGTATGTCGCTTTCAAATAGCACGTTTCCCTTGTAGTCCACCATAACGTTTTCCAGTATAGCGCTGGGTTTGGTCACCGCATTGTAGATTAGGGGCTGTATTTCTGGGTTTAGGTCTTCTGTTTTTAGGTAGAATCCTCTCTCGGTTCCTAGGGCTGAGCCGTCTGGTCTTAGTGCTACGAAGTCGTCTTGTACTATTTCGATTCCCTCACCATCTGCTTCGTTAAGGTCGTGGGTGTGGCAGCTGTGGGTGGTTTTACCTGTTGCGGTGAGTCCGAATATTAGCGTATTGTACGTTTTTATTTTTCCCGTTTTGGCATCTCTTGCTCTTATGATTTTTGCTCCGGCGTGTAATCCGAGCATTCCCTGCTGTTTGGCGAACCACATGGCCATTCTCAAGAAGCCCTTTTTAGCCTCGCCGTAATAGTCGGTTCCCAGAATGAATGTTACTCCAATTTCTGGAAATACTATTATTTGTCGGTCCTTTTCCTGCCATTCTGGAATGTAAACTATGTATAGGTGGGGGCCGTTATAGTTTTCTTTTGGGTCGAATAGTGTTTGGTTGACCATGTGGGCCAGCCTAATCATTTCTCCCCTGTGTACGGAGACGTAGAGGGTGCATCTGGGTGTGAAGTAGGGGTTATCTCCCATGGTGCGGTCAGTGCACACAAATGGTGCGCTCTTAATGTATTGGAGGACGTCGCTCATTGTTTTGGGTAGGTTTTTCATAAGTTCCTTCTGTTTGGGGCTCATCTCGTATTGGACTACTTCTGGGCTTCCCACGATTATGGTTAGGCCTGCGCTTCTGTTTTTCACGGTGGAGACGAAATTATAGTTGTTGAACTTTGTTTTGGTGCCATAGGCTTCCGCCATCTCCCTGATTTTTTGTTCTGATAGGTGTTTAACATTGCTTCTATTGTAGAGCTTTTCCACGGCTTGCCTTATTTCGTTTAGGTCTATTTGGGAGATGATTTCGTCAATTTCGGCTTTTGCCCTCTCCTTTTCTTCTATTAATGGTTCGAGATATTCTTTGGTGGTAATTATTCTTCTTACTTCCTTTTGCATTTCCAAAAGGGGATGGGCTAAATTCAGGTAGTATACCGCTGCGAATTTGAAAATATTCTTGTAAAATTCAATTTCAAGCTTTTCTCGCTTACTGCTCCGTACCATTAGGTAGGGATTGAAGAATGGCTGCTGGGAATGTGTGAGAATCTTTATGGCTTCCTGTGGGGTGAGACGCTTAGCAATTCTTGGATCCTTGCGATAATTTACAAGTAGAAAAATGAGCTTAATACGGGTGGTGTCCACATATTTTTCATTTCCACCTATCCACCAAGGGTCGAGCATAAAGTGGTTATTTTCCTTTTTGCTTTTTTCGTATAGTGCCTGGAGTCTTGGATAAATTTTTATGAGTTCTTTTTTTAGGAAGAATTTTCTCTCAGAGACCGATGTAGATATGCGCCCCTTTTCTCCACCAAGTTGCTCCACATATATTATGTCGTCTGAGTGTATTCTGGCTCTATCCATCTCTAAAAGGAGGAATGCATTTGTGCTGACTCCCCGCCCAGTTTCACCCATGAAGGCTACGCCCTCACCATTAATGTCTACCAGACTACCCCTCAGAAAGTTTAATCTCTCCTGTTCCTCGCAGACATCAGCAACAATCCCTAGGGCTAATGCCCGAACAAATTCATAGTTTCCAATATTGAATACTATTCCTGTTTTGGTTTCAGAGTTGTAATATATTCCGGGAGGCTCGTCGTAAAGTCCAGTAGCTGCATATATTACTCCGTGGGGGCGAAGGTTGCGGTCTATGGCTGCGGGGAACCAGTTTTCTCTCCAAAAATCATCTAAATGGGGTTCGTTGGTTCTCAATTGAATTATGTAGCCGTTTATGTTTGCGTTCCAAACGTAAATAGAATCGTAACCCATATGCCTCTCTGCTTTTTGAACCAATTCTTCCCTTTTCTCACGAGAGATTCCTACGTCGATAACGCCTTTCTTTCCGGGAACCTGCTCCATTTCAACCATTCTCATTACTCCTCGGACAGGACATCCTAGCCCACAAGTCAATACGTTTTTTTTCAGATACCAAGTTAACTACACCTTTTTATAGGTTTTCATTGTATGGCTGTTAGGGTCTCGAAGGTAGGCATTTATTTGTTAAAAATGATTCTAATTTACCGCCATTTTTATCTTTTTATGTTAAAATTAAGGTTTCGGGTATTATTTTTATACTTCTTTGTTCAATTCTAATATTGCCCTTGCAAAATTTTTCCAGTGACCCTAAAGGAATGATGCTGGAAGAGCCGTATGACCATTTTTGGGATGATTTGCAAAAAGGGCACCCCCGACAGAGGTTTTTACCCATCAAAAATTCTTCAAAAATAAACTCTGCCCAGAAAGGTAACCATTCTTCATATATTTATTGCTGTTAATTTTAATGGTTTATTCTGGCTGTGTTTTGTGGGAATAATTTTTCTGATATGTGTTTTGTGAGTATGTCCAAGTTTTTTCCCGTTTTTGCGGAAATTGGAATTATTCTATTTTCATTTTCGGGGCCTAGCATATCCCTCGTAATTTCTAATACCTGTTCAAGGTTGTCTGTGTTTGTTTCGTCTATTTTGTTTAGCACTATGGTGATTTTCTGTCTCTGAACAGAGATTGCTTCTAGTACTTTTAATCCTTCACTTAGCTTTAGAGCCACTATTTCGGGGGGTTCGTTGGCTGGAAGTAAAAATATTAGGAGATCAGCGTACTGGAAGTCAATAAGATTTATTTCAAAGGAGGTCAAAAGACGAGGATCCAAATCAATTACGAAACCAATTGTGTCGACAAATAGAACGTTCTCGTTTTCTAGCCATTTCTTATATTTTGCAGAGAGAGTGGTGAAGGGCATCCCACTCACTGGCTTATCGGCTCCCGTGAGCCGGTTAAAAAGGGTGGTCTTGCCCGAATTATAGTAGCCGCCTATAGTGACTATTTTGGCTCCCTCCTCCTTCCTCCTAGTTACCTGTAATTTTTTTTCTTGGAGCATTCGGTCAATTTCCCTCTTAATGGAGGCCTCCCTCTTTGTAAAGGATTTCAGGACACTGTGCATAGCATATTCTCCCCCACTCATTAGAAAGGCGTGTTCCTCCTTGTACTTTTTTGAAACTATCACTTTGCGCAGGGGAATCTCCTTTCTCATTCTTGCCAGCTTAATCTGCAGTAGTGATAAACTGTCCGAAGCGTTAAGCTCAAAGATTTCAAGAGTCAAGTCGTACCTGTCCATAACATTTGCTTCTAACTCTCTAGATAGGTTCAAAAACTGGATGGAGGAAAGCCTATTGTAAACTATGAAATTGTCAATATCTCGAGATTTCATAAGCTCCTTTATCTCCTGCACCTTCCCCCTCCCAAAGAGAGTACTGCTCGAGGGCTTTTTTGCCTGAACCACCTCCTCAACTACTTCGTATCCCGCGCTTGTTGCAAGCTTCTTTAACTCATCCAGCTTTACACGGAACAAGAAATGGTCGTGGAAATCAGTCTTCAGCATACCGACGCAAGCACGCCTGTTAAAAATTCTCTTTTCCAATTACTCGCCCTCTAAAAAATTTCTTGAAAGTTTCATGGAGGAAAGAAAACTGAATTTTCGCTGCCCTAACACACAGTGAAAATATCTTAATCAATTTTTTCCATACCGTATATCCTCTGAAACTCGAGGAATTCTTGGCACAGTTAGAAATAAAAGAAAACATATTGCTTTTTTGTTCCAACAGGAGAAGCAGGAGCGAAATTTGTTGTGGGCTTAAAAAGAAGGATGGCAAATTGAATCTCTCCAAACGGCTGCAAGGAGAAATAAGTGTTATAACGCAGAGATGCTCATAGCAGTATTTCTCACTTACCCGAATTCATAAAAAAGGTTCCCACCACCACTCCAGCCGCCAGAAACACCGTTGAGACTCATTTATGTGACCATTTCTCCAAAAACGACACTCAAAAAGTTTTACCGTGAGGCTACAATCTTTTCGGACACTCAGTTCGAGGGGAAATCTGGAAATTACTGTTAAAAGTGTCCATAGACAATAATCTGCCTATTGTTCAAGGAAGGGAGTCTGTGGATTCCAGAAAATATGGCGGAAATTTTCCTTGAAAAATGGGGGAGAGGCTTCCTTGGAAAATCATATGCAGATAAGTGGATATACTAAATATTCGGGATTCCCAACCGAACAGAAAATAGAGCTTGAGAAGTTAACTTTATGCAAAAATTAACCTCTCACTACCATCCATTTTTTTGCTCTTTTTTCCTCACAAAAATTAATATTTCGCTAAACATTTTTTAAAATGGAGGCCGTTCTTATGCGTGTAGCAATTTTTTCTGATATTCATTCTAACCTCTATGCACTTGAGAAGGTCTTAGAGTCTATCGAACGTGAGAGTGTAGACTTGATGCTTTGCGGCGGGGATCTGGTTGGTTATGGGCCGTTTCCTAACGAGGTTATTAATGTCTTGAGGGAGCGAAAAATACCTACATTGATGGGTAATTACGATGATGGAGTAGGATTTAATAGAGATGACTGTGGTTGCGCCTATCGTAGTCGGAGGGAAGCTGAACTGGGAGAAATTTCACTAAAATGGACTATTTCTAAGGTTACCGAGGAAAACAAATCTTTTCTAAGAAATCTTCTGGGAAACACATATTACTCTTGGAGTGGTATGAGGATTCTCCATGTTCATGGAAGCCCCCGAAGAATAAATGAGTACCTGTATGAGGACAGACCAGAAAAAAACTTGCTCAGAATGCTTGAACCACTAAAAATAGATCTTTTAGTATGTGGCCACACCCACATACCCTATCACAGGATAGTTGGGAAGATTCATATTGTAAACACTGGTAGCGTGGGAAAACCTAAGGACGGTGACCCCAGAGCCTGCTACGTACTATTGGAAATAGAAGATGGACTCACTGTCCATTTCAAAAGAGTTCCCTACGATATAGATGGAACTATCCAAGCAATAAAAAGTGTGGGTCTTCCCAGAGAATTTGCTGAGGACCTTTACTCTGCCACTTTTACACATTAAAGAGTCTAACTTTCTCACTTTTCCTAGACGCCCTTAAATGTGGTCTTTGTAATACTCGATGAATGTTTTTAATGACCGGTCATATGTTCTTTCCAACTCTGGTGGAAAAAGACAGCCCGGAAGTTCGCCTCTTTTCCAATGATTACGTAAACATTCGCAGCACTTGCCCCTTTTACTGCAAGAAGTATAAGTGCATTTACAATTTCTCAGATTTTCTTCAATACTACACTCTGTTTTCATTTCACAAACCCCAAAAAGCATTGGAAGTCAAAGATTCAACAAGCCCTTAAAAAATATTCCCTCATACACACAAGTTGCAGAATTTATTTTTATTACTTTTCACATCTATCTCGGAGAATTCTTTGCAAGTTTATCTTTTCAGTTTGAAAAATTTTCAAAACTCCAAATAAAAGCATCACAAAATCTAAATTACGAGGCAAAACAGGAAAGGAAATAGCTTAATTTTTGGTGGATTCCGCATGTTAGAATATTTAACGAATCTGTAGTTGTTATCTTCCAGTAAGTATTAGTGAGATTAAATGTGTGATGTCTAAACCCCAGCCTAGTACGTGGGAGAATCCTAGTAGTAGGATTATTCCGATGAAGAGGCTCACAAGTGTGATGGGCACTCCAAGTTTCATGAATTCACTCCAAGAGACATGGTAGCCTTCCTTTTCTAGGGCTGTTATTCCAATCAGGTTCGGCAGGCCCCCTATGGGTGTTAGGCTGGCTCCAATGTTTGCTCCATACACTAGTGACCATATCACAAGGTTTTCGTTTATCAGAGCGGATGTGGATAGGCTGGGTGTCACATATAGTAGTGCTGTGGTTACAGAAATGTTATCTAGAATTCCCGACATCGTGGCGCAGAATACACTGACCAGGCTTGCGGTTCCCGGAACATTGGAAAATATGAGGCCTCCCAGACTGTTTCCCATATTTTCTAGAACCTTTGTTCTATCTACACCTCCCACTATGATGAATATTCCAATGAAGAAGAATATGAGGCTCCAGTCCACTTCCTTCAGGGTTTTCTCTGGATCCTCGCCACTCACAAATAGGAAGGCAAAAGCAAATATGAGGGACACCACGTAGAAGGGTATGGTCAGCAGACCTGCTATGACGAATCCCGCTACAGTTGCTGAAAGCAGAATAGCTAAGCGGCGGAATATTTTTGGGTTTCTCATTAGCATCCTTTCATCGAAGGATAAAAGTTCTTCCTTTGTTTCTAGGTATCCTTCTTTGTCTTTGGGAATTTGGAATGCTTTCTTGAAGTGGCGAAATATGAAAAATATAGCCACAACTGTGCAGATAGCTGCGAAGGGTAAACCCAGCACCAGAAAAGTGGGGTAAGAGAGGAAACGTGTGGGATCCAAGTTATAGTGGCCAGAGACTAGGATGTTAACGAAGCTACCTATAATTGTGGAGGCGCTAGCCGCGTTGACAACAAAGATTGTTCCAAGTATGTAAGGAACCGGGTCTAGATCCAGTACCCTAACTATCTGAAAGATAAGAACACTTACTATGATGAAGCATGGGTCACAGTTTAAAAGCATAGTTAGAACGAATGTTAATGCCCATATGTAAATGAAGAGTTTTCTTATGTCTCCTTTGCTAAACTTCACCACCTTAATTATGATGTACTCGAAGAGTCCCGAGCGGCTGGCAACCGTAGTAATAATAACTATAGAAATAATTATGAGCAGAGTAGACCAGTTCACAAACTCTTTATATACATCATCATAGGAAAACAGTAGTTCATGGCTTACCAGCCCTCCCGAGACATAATATGTAAAGTAGGGAACCCAAGAATAGAGCGCTGAGAAAACACCACCAGCTATGAGCGTAGCCACAGCTCCCCCTAGGGCTGCTATAGTTCTGTGGAGGCGTTCAGTTGCAATCAAAGCAAAAGTTACGATAAGTATACTAGTGAAAACTACCTGAGCGGAAACAGGCGGCTGGATAAACCATTGAGCCCACTCGGGAATAAGAGAAGCTTCCAAGGATTCCAAGCCAAACATATTCTTCAATCATTCCTCCTTGAGAGGATATACTTCTCACTAGAAAATCGAAGAACCAAACCCACAAACCATCATTGTTATGATAGAGATTATTATGAAGGTTTCTCTTAAATGTAATGGTTACTCGAAATCCAAATTATTTCTATCTTAGCCATAAACTTTTATATAACCTTATCTAAATTTTGACACTCCTACGACTCGGAATCGGGGGCCTTCTCGCCAACAGTTTTGTAAGCCGCATCATGTAAATAGAAGACTTCAAAGGAAATATTCAGCTAGTCGGACCAAACTACTTCTTCAAGGGAACCTTCATCTTCTTCCAAACAGCACCAATAAGAGTAACTGAAGCCTCAAAAAAACTAGGTTCCCACCTGATTAACGCAATCCTAAACCTCATTTTTTTCTACTGGTGCTAATCCTGATTTCTTGGCCTCGGAAAGTTTTCATATTATTGTTTTTGCAGCGTCTATCCATAGCGCACGAAAAAAATATTGCAATTAGAAATCACTTATACCTAACAATTAAAAAGTTGTCAAAGGGTTTTATGTCCTCAAGGGGATATGCTGGTTCCTGTCATCATTTAAACATATTTATTCTTCTAGTTCTATACCTGTTTCCCTTTTTTCTTCTTCGCCCTTTATTCTTTTCAGGGCCCAGGCTGCCTTCTTTTGCACCCTCCAGTCAGAGTCCTTTAAAACTCTAGTTAGGGGTTCCACTGCTGTGGGCTCCCTCATTTCTCCTAGAGCCCAAACAGCCTTGTAGCGTATTTCCCCCTTTTCTGTAAGGACCTCTACTAGAGCTTTTGCAGCTCTGGGGTCTCCTATGGCTCTCAGGGCGTCTATGGTTTTTATGACAACTTCTTTGTCCTTATCTTTTAGTTTTTTTGTTAGGGGTATAACTGCTTCGGGATCCTTTATCTCTCCCAAAGCCCAGGCTGCGGTGCTGCGTACCTGCCAGTCCCTATCTCCAAGAGCTTTTATCAGGGCACCCACTGCTTCATTGCTTTTTATTTCCCCAAGGGCACGTGCAGCGTTTCTGCGCACCGCAAAGTTTTTGTCCTTAAGTGCCCGAGTTAAGGCTTTTACTCCTTTAGGATGCTTGATCCACCCAATGGCCAGGGCTGCGGTGCTGCGTACCTGCCAGTCCTTATCTTTTAGCTTGGTGGTTAGCGCGTAAATGGCTCGGGGGTCCCCAATTTCTCCAAGGGCTTCTATTATAGGTAAACTAGACTGGCCTTTACTAATTGTTAGTGCCTCTATTAGGGGTTTAACTGCGGGCTCGCCCATTTTTACTAGAAACTCGAAGAAGCTGGAACTAATTTTATCATTTTCATCCGAAAGTATTTTTATCATTCTGTCCAATGCTTCCTTTTCGCCCTTCTGACACTCCTCCACAATACTTCCAAAGTTATCCTGCTCATTTAACATCTTTTTTCCGACTTCCCAAAAAACGCCCTTGAGATATTATAAATAATCACTCTTTAATAAATCTGTTTGAGTATGGGAATAATTTGCAGAAAAAGGTAGACACTTGTAGAGCAGCTTTTTATAGAAACCTGAAATTTTTCTGAAAAGGATGGGTGACATTTGTGTTGCGCTGAATTGTTAAAAAGAAGACTTTTTGGGAACTTAGGATGGAGGGCGGTGAACTTTTTAGATCCAGTCTCCAGTTGAGAGTTTTTGGGGCAGGTAGGTTTCAGTTAGGTACTCGAATCCGTGGCTGCTTAGAGCTTGGATTTCCGCTTTTCTTTTAAGTTCTATCATTAGTTTGAGGTCGTTGGCCCACTCCTCATTCTTTTGAACGAAGGGTTCCTTCAGCATCTCCTTGGCGCGCTTAATGTCTTTGTCCGTCATCTTAAGCCAGCACTCCTTAGGAATCTTATACTTGTCTAGGTCTCTACTTAAGACTCCCAGAAGCTTTAATTCGGGGGTTGCTAGAAACGGAGACTCGTAGCTGAGGCGCTTGCTGCCTCTAAGGTAGACGCTGTAGATGTAGGAACCGTAGGGGTCACTATCCATCAGGGCGAATGCAGGAATCTTTAGTGTTTTAACTATTTTTCTCAGGAAGCTTCTCGTAGCTATATCCGCGGAGCCCTTGCCAGTAATTATGATGCAGGGATACTGGTTCCACCACTTTGCTTCACTGAGTCGAATTAGAGCTGCGTCCTTCTCCACCACCAGAATAAATTCCGCATCACTTTCCACGATTTCGATTTTATCAAGGAAGGGTGTGATGGACCAGCCACCGCTTCCCAATTTTGTGAGATCTATTGTATCACCACTATCCCTTATGACTAGCCTGCCAATAGCCATACCTTTCGCGCTTGCCACTATGTGAGTGGAGTCACGAGTTGTGTTGAGCAGTGGTGGAATATCATCTATTATTTTGTCACTATTAATTTGATCCTTGAAGAGGTTAACATCGTTGTAGAAGATTTCACGCTTCGTGGCATGAATATCCTTTTCCAACAGAGTGTGTATTAGTTCCAGCACTCTCATGGTTCTTGCCATATCAGAAGATGTAGCTAGGCTTAAAAGGGCTCTGGCGCTTTTACCCTCTCCCAAAAGCAACAGGTCGCTATCCTCATCATAAATTATGTTGTCTCCCCCCCTCTGGGGAATGTAGATTACTGGGGGCTCCCCTTCCTCCAATTGCAAAAGTAGCTGGCGTGCTGCTTCATGAATTTTTTGATGAACCTTATCCGTGGGTAGCTCTTCCACAATCACCGCCCTGCTGGGCGGCTTAAACTTAGGTTTGCCCTTGTGCCTCATTTTTTCCTTCAACTCAATCACTTTTGCCAGATTCACCGAAGTTTTTGGTTGTTTGACAACTTTCTCCTTCGGCAACTATTTTTCCCTCCTCGCTGCCTTAAGTTTTAGCCATCTGGGTTAAACTCTCGGTTGGAATGGTTTCAGGCACAGCTTCAGGCTTAGCTTCAGGCTTGGTTTCAAGTTTGGTTTCGAGTTTAGGTATACTTTTGTCTAAGGTCTCAGTTTTTATTTTTTCTCCGGACCTTTTTGTTTTTGTTTTAGGTTTGTGTTGTTTTCTTTCTTGTTGTATTGTTTTTCTTTCGGTTGAGAGTATCATTTCTTCAATATTTTTGTATAGTTCTTCATATGTAGGTTTGACCTTTAGTTCAGAGTCGGTTTCCTCTATTGTTGCTAGAGACTTGGCAAAAACTTTGGCGTGCTCTAGTAGTGTTTGTGCCCTTTGCCTTTTTCTGGTCTCAATTTCTCCCTTCACTATGTGTGCCTTTAGTTTTCTTCCCAGCTCTTCTAGAGCCAGCTTGATTTCTTTAACCAGAATATCGTCTGCGGCTAGAGCTTGTTTGCTTTGGGCCTTGAACATTACGTGGACGAAGGGTCCGCTTACGTTAACAAAGAGCTTCACGGGGCCCTTGGGCAGCCCGTTATCTCCTCTATCTATCTTGTAGTTTTTCCAGTTTACGCTACTAGCGGCCTTCCATATTGCGCAGTCCGAGTTGTCTCTAAGTTTTGGTGTGCGGTTCGTGAATCTATATAAAACGCCGCTTCCTGAATCGTTTAGTGCGGGATTATTTGGGTCGTAGGCGATTGCGGCCTCCACTACGAAGGCTAAGCCTTTACTACTTGTAGGGGGACGGGTGGTGGCCTCCACAAACTCCGCGTTAAAATGTTTCTTTATAACCTCTTGGAGCACCTCTTTTCCAACGGGGACAACAGTGTCCACGGGGGGTGAGGGATATTTCATACTTATGAAGGCCTTGTAAAGTGCATTTATTTGTTCATCACTGAGCTTCTTTACCTGTGTGTTGGGGCTCAACTTGTACCTGAGGTCTTTATTAGCATTTTCAATTATGTCCTTTGCCCTCTTACTACCTATTCTGCAGAAGGATTTTGTGAGAAAGTCAATTAGTTTGTTGTGCTTTGTGTTTCTAATCAAATCTTGAAAGTCACCTATGCTGGTGGACTCCGGGTGGGGTTCTGTGTATACAGGCTCTGGGGGAAACTGGTTTACGCGTCTGGGGTAAATGGCCACATCGCCATTTGGATCCACAAAAATGATTGTTACATGGCTGTTTAGAAGCGCGGTTTGGCGTACGTACTCATCAGCATAGCTTCTAACATATTTTACATTGAGATAGGAGAGTTGCACATAGGTTCCATGCTTAAAAGGAACTTGGATACCCGTGGGTGGAACACTATACTTTTTAGTGTTTTCTCCAGTAGTGTAAAAAACTGAGGTTTCGCCCCTCCTCTCCTTAATGTGTTTGCTAACCACGATGATGGGTTTGCCCGTGGTGTTTTGGGCATCGCTAAAAGCACTGGGTGCTCCAAAGCCTTGGCTGCCTCTAGTCTGCTTCAACTTTTCAGCCTTACTAGAGGCTAAATATATTCCATACTTTTCAAGATCCACGGGCCGCATTCCAACGCCATTGTCGAAGGCTTCAAAAGAATACATTTCAATGTCGCTGCCCTGAATATCGTCGGGCAAAATTTCGGGTTTTTCAACCCTCTGAATTATAATGAGGGCGAGTGGCTCATCATTTATTATGGTTTTTAGAGGTTCAAGCAACTCCTTTAACCTAGCAGAAATATCTGTGACCTTAACGCGAGCCCCATTCAGGTTTAGAGGTTTAACACTATATTCTATTTGGGGGCTTTGCGGTCTCAAATTATTGAAGGCCTTGTATTTCCAATGGGCTGTTTCAATCGCATCAAGGGCATTGTCCAAAAATTCCGCCACGTATTGGGTGTGCTTGTGCCTCTCTATAGAGAAACCCACTAGTTGGGTTCTTTTCCTCATGAATTGGGCAATGCTTCCTTCCTTTATGACACCTTTTGAAGAGGAATCCGTCATTCAATTTTCATCCCCAGTGATTTTACAGGTTTAAGGCAAATGCAGCGTCATTCCTAACATAATAAACCCATTTTAATATAAAAAGGGTTTGTATTATGCGAATTTTACAATAAATATGCCTAGTGATTGATAAGTTCACAAACTTAAAAACATTTTTACAAATTTTCGCCTTCAAATCAGTAACACTCTCAATACTGCTTTGCCCCCACGCACAATCCTACATCAGCCGCTAAACAAAATAAAAGATACCAACACTTATTAATTTAACCTATAAAAAACAAAGTAACCCCTTTAACTCACCAAAATTTAAAATAAAAAACAAATTAAATAAAATAATAAATAAACATAAAAACAAATTATTAACAAAAATTCCCCTTGAAAAAGAATTTAAACCCCAGAAAAGTCCCACCCAAACAGAAATCACCATAACATGTCAAAAAATAGAAGGTTTCAATAATAAATTATTTAACCAAAAAAAGGGTGCCTACTCGTTACCTCACTTTTTGAAAACGTCATCCAGCCAATCAAATATAACCTGGTACATTAGGCTCCTATTATTAACTTGACAGTGCCCATCGGCGCCCTCCTCCGCTGTGAAAACTCGAAGAATCTTCGGACACAAAAGTCTCTCATGAAACTCTCTTGCCTGTTTCACCGCTTCCCCTCCCTCCCCCACACTAACCAAACTAAGAGTAGGACACTTAATTCTGCCCTCCAATCCCTCAATGGTGAACTTTTCTATCCTCTCAAAGAATTCCCAGGGAGTGTTAGCTCCCATAGGGCGGAGAAAATTTTCTACAGTCGCCCGAAACATGGGGTTTTTGCTAGCTACCCCCTGAATGAGTTCGTTCAACTCGGAAGGCGAAAATTTTTCTATGGAGAAAGGTAGCGCCCCCAAAACCAAGCGGCGAAAATTAACTATGGGCGCATTAGCTATCAATGCTCTAATACGCTTCTCAAACGCAGCCGCCCTTGGAGCAAGATAACCCCCAAAGCTAAAACCAATCAGCGCCAAACGATTACCATCTATCTCTGGCCTACTCAGGGAATAATCTACCACAGCCCCCACAGGCTTTTCATAATCCGGCCTAAAAACCAGACTGGGATCTCTGTGTAAAACTCCCCGCTGCCCTGGGCCCTCAAAAATTAAAGCATTGTAACCTCTCTGCTGGGCTGCGGCTCCAATGAAGAAGTAAAGTTCCTCCCCTGTGCTATCATATCCTCCCATAACAATGAGTGTGGGACGCTTACCACCGCCACCAGTAGTGAGGAAGTAGCCAGGTAACTTTCTGTCCTCAAATGGAATCTCCAGAACTTCTATGGGTGGTTCGAATAAAGGTGCAGCGCGTTGAAAACAGGATTTGCTCTTTTCCCACAATTCTTGGTGCTGCTTAGTGTTCCAAGGAGCATAAAACTCAGCAGCCCTATAGTAGTTGGATGCCCGCAGAAAATTGTTCCTAGCACTAAAACGGCGCCCCTGTGCTAGAGCCTCTTCACCCCAACCCTCAACACGAGCTGCAACCTCGCTCCACGCCCTAACCCAACTCTCGGGATCCCCATCATTTGTATGTTCCGCGGCGTAAAAGCATTCGCCGAACTCCGCGCCCCCAAAAGGGTGTGTTAAGGCTCGGATGAACTGGAAATTCATTTCCGGACTCTTGAAGGGTAGTTTTTCAGAAGCCATCGAAATAACTTTAACACCTTCCACCACAACCATCTCCCATCATTACCCACATATGATAAAGATTTTTCAGCCCGCAAATATTTTTGTTTTTACAAAACTTTTATGGGTGTTGCATACTTCTTATTTTTTTAATTTTTTATGGTTTTTGGTGGATCTTTTGCAGCTTTACAGTGTTATTTTGAAAAGTTTTCAGCACACCAAATAAACAGGTTAGAAAAAGTAAAATATACAACATGACACCACATCAAAAAATTATTGAATTAGTTGGGTCATTATCATAGCCACTCCCAATACAATAAATATTATTCCCACGATTTTTGCCAGGGTTTCCTCCGTAGCCCTATTAGCGTAGATGGCGCCCACCCTGCCGCCAAGGATTGTGCCCACTCCCACGATAACTGCAATTATGAGATTTATGTTTCCATTAAGACTGTATCCTATGGCTCCGGAGGCTGCCGTTATAGCCATAATTAGGGTTGAGGTTCCTATCGCCTTATGTATGGGGTATTTTAGAACAAAAATTAGGACTAGGAGAAACATTACTCCCCCACCTGCTCCCAGAATCCCGCTCACTATACCAATTATGAAACCTATGAGAAGAGTAACTGCAATTTTCTTTTTCTCTAATGAAACAATAACCTCCACGGAGGTTTCGCCTTCACTTTTTATTTTTCCCGAAGCTCCCGAAAAAAGTCTCAGCCTCTTCCTTACCTCTCTTCTCCATAAGCCGACCCCGCTAAGGATGAGAAATATTGAAAAAACACCGCCCAGCTCAAACTCTGGAATGTTAGCCGCAATAATGCTACCTAACTGTGCACCAAGCACTGCCCCCAAAGCCAGCCAAACGCCAGATTTCAAATCCACATTTTTATTCCGGTAATATGTGTAAGAAACCACTATTGATGCAATCACATCAACCGCAAGGCTGGTGCCAATTGCCACATGAACAGGCAAGTCCAAGGTCATAGTTAGTGCAGGAACCACAATAAGTACACCACTCGCACCCATCAAGCCAGTAACGGCACCCGAGCAAAGACCTATCAGCACCGAGATGAGAATCGACAGCCAGTCCATGAACCTCACCGAAAACACTTCAAGCATTAAAAAACTAACTTGTTAACTCTCTAAATCAGGCATTTTTCTATAAAATTGTTTCGTCTAGAAAATATTTTCAAATTATAAACAAAATTTAAGTGATTAAAAATACTAAAAAATAAAATCGACGACCTTTTTGACACGTATTATTCAACTTAATTGTTCTTTTTATTCACTTCGATTTATTGGACTTTCCTCATCTTTCCTCACAATATCCCTCTTTTCCCCAATTTTCATTTTCTATTTAACGCATCTGTTCACCCATAAATTTGCGTCATACGGAATAAATGAGCCAAAAGGGAAAAGTCAGCTGAGAGTACCAGATAGGGAATGATATATAACACTGGGCTAATAATGCCAGTCAAGAAAAGTAAGCCACCCACTATTAGCGCAATGGATGTACTGCGAGCTTTATCGGGATCATAGGTGACCCATTCTGCGGATCTGAGGGAAAATGCAAAGAGTATAAGAGTCGCTAGGAGAATGATGCTTGAAAAAACGGTGGGTTGAGCCATAAGTAAACCTATATTAGTGCTAAATGGGGCGCCGATTTGAGCGAAATAAATCATCAGGAGTCCAATGTTAACAGCAAACCCCTTTAAGCCTGTCAAACTTGAAAACATAACAAGTGAAATGATTAAAGCACTAAACAAACCCAAAATCAATGCAACCCTGAGTATTCTGAGTGGTTCCAACCTATAAAAACCATATAGGCCTATACCAACTAAGACAATGGCGGCAGCAATCAAAAAATAGTGAATTCCACCTATTATTATGATACGGTTCGATCCCAAGTATAATTGATAGAAGGGGTAAAAAATAACAAGGGGGCTCCTCTCAACTGGGGGAAGATGGGGAGGCTCTGGAATAAAAAAGGTCACAACTTGCACCATAAAATAGTCACCAAGATTAAGCAAATCATAGAGAGCCCAAACCCAGAAAAAACCACTGATAGCGCCTATAATCCCCACAAAACTTCCAAAGACACCCAATCCTAATTTATCCAATCTCTCTCCTCCAGCCAATTGAAATATGTTCAACTTAAAAAAATAAAGAGATTGATTATAAATTAATTACGGTAGCAACTATTCCTTTTCTACCACTGCAATCTCAATTACAACTTAATCAACACTGTTATTCCCCCTTTTTTCTCAAATTTTAAACAAGTCCACTATGTCCAAAACTGGTATGCCCTCTTTTTCTGCCACTAAGCGCAGGTTGTTCTCACAGAAGGGGCACACAGTCACAATATAATCTACTCCCACCTCTTTTGCGTCCTCCACCCTCACCCGCGCAATTTTTTCAGCGAGATTCGGGAACGCTGATTTTACCCCTCCACCCGCTCCACAGCACCAAGCAGCGGTTCGATTACGTTTCATCTCAATAAACTCTAAGCCGGGCACCTTTTTTATTATTTCGCGAGGCGGCTCATAAAAATCGCAGTGACGACCAAGGTGGCAAGGATCATGATAGGTTACTTTCCTATTTTTGAAATCCTCCCTAAATTCCAGCTTCCCCTCCGCCAGTAGTCGATTTAGAATTTCGGTTATGTGAACCACCTTGAAGGGCAACTCTTTTCCGTAAATATCGGGATAGTCTTTTTTGAGGGTCCGATAGCATCCTGCACAGTGAACAACCACCTCTTTTGCACCAGCGTCTTGTAACGCCTTTATATTATGTAAGGCAAGCTCCTCTGCCAGGCTACGCATACCCGTTCTAAGCGCTACTGAGCCGCAGCAGTACTCTTCAGGATGTATCAAAGCAGGCCGCACCCCCGCAGAGAGCAGTAGCTTTATAGTTTTTCGGATGATTTCTGGTTGCCTGTAAGGTTCGGTGCACCCCATAAAGAACACAAGCTCGCCCCTAGACGGCAAATCAACCCCCTCCGGCATCCAGACAATCCTATCCTTATGCAGTTCCATGTAGGGATTATGCTCCTTTTTGCACCACTCCAAAATTTCCCTGTGTCGAGTCATAGGCCCGTAACCCGCATCAACCAAGTCAGCCCTCAACGCCTCGTAAATCTTGGTGTGATCCAAATATTTTCCTATGCTAAGGTTAATATTTGGATCCATAGATTGGTGGCATGTTGCGTGGCAGTCTCCACACGTAGTGCACTGGTATATAACGTTGGCTAATTCCTGGCTGAGCTTCAGTCTTCCCTCGATGAGCCCGCGCACTATCTGCATTTTTCCACGTGCAAAGAAGGGCTCGAAACCTGGAGTGTGTTCCAGCACTGGGCAAACCTTGTATCTGCCAACAGTGTATCTCACCGCAATGCGGCAGTCACCGCAGGCAATGCAGCCATATAAGATGTCTCCTAGTTTTTTGAGGTGTCTCAGTTTCCCGATTTCTTGAGTATTAGTCATTTTACTCCTCCTCTGCGCTGTAGAAGTGGAATTTTCCCGGACTCAAAAGAAAATTGGGGTCAAGGGTTCTCTTCACATCTTTAAAGAATTTGGTAAACTTGGGTGGAAAGGCATTTGCCTCCATTATGGCTTGACTTATGACTTCTCCCAGCCAGTAGTGTACTCCACCATATTTCACTTGGAAGCGTAGCCTCTCCTTCCACAGCTTTAGGTTGGTCTCTCTCATTTCGGGCTTGTTCCAACCACTCATCCCTCCCACGATTACACACTCTCCCCTAGGCATCATATACACCACGGCTGCAGTGACTGAGGCAACTGTGGCGCTTGAATACTCCCCCAGCTTTTGCAGAGTATGCTCATCAGATGTTCTAAAGACTTCAGGCATCTGGTCTAAGGGAACCTTGTGACAAGTGGTGCAACTGAAGTGGCCCGGAAGCACACCAAACACTCCATGAAAATACTGCCAATGCCCCTGCTTTTTCCCCACCCACTCCGCAATGTTTCCCTCCCTGATGGTGGGGCCGAGTTCCGTAACACCCGGCTTTGCAAATTCTTCGTGGACAATGTCACTTGCCAATTCAAACATCCTCTCATCATCAGCCTCAATTCCCACCAACATCACTGGTTTCATCAGCAACATATCCTTCCAAGGCTTAATAACATCAGTCAAAGAATAAAGCATAACTACAGCAGAGGGAGTCAAAGTAATATCAGAAATCCCCCAACTGCACTTACACTGAAGCGAATGGGTAACCTTAACGACGAACTCATAGTCCTCAGGCACAGTAAACGTGAATCCCTCTCTGTACTCAGGTAGCGGATAAATCTTCATCACCGCCTTGGTTTTAATACCCATAGTACCCACGTCACCCATAAAAAGACCCGTAAAATCTGGCCCCATACCCCACCTGGTAAACGGTTTCTTCACATACCTGCTCGAACCAGAACCAGTAACTATGACGTCGCCATCCGGATTTGGAAGAACCACTTCTACGCCTATGCAGTTTTCAGAAACCGGACCGTACTTCGTTGATCCAAAACCAATAGTGTTATTTGAAAGTCCACCACCAATAGTGGCACTCATACCAGAACCCGGCCCCTCCACACCAGTGGTATAACCTCTCTTGTGAAGGAACTCTATAAGTTCCCCCCAAGTAATGCCACACTCCACTACAACATTTCCAACATCTTCATTTATTTCAACCACTCTATTCATACGTGTAAGATCGATGACGATGCCTCCCTCCACTATTGGTTTTGAACCGCCGACAAGGTCTGCTCCTCCGCCCCTGGGAACCATTGGAATTTTATATTTGTTCGCTACTCTAACAATGTGTGAAACCTCCTCTGTTGTTCCCGGGCGCACAACTATATCCGGCCAACGGTCAGGCAAAGCGGGATCCACATTTCGGGAGTAGGCTTGTCTAACAAAATCTTGGTTAGAGACGTAATCCGCTCCCAACACATCTTCCAGTTCCCTATACGCCTTTTCTGTAGCTGACAAAAAGTTTACCTCCAAAAATTTGATTCAAATCTAGTAGCTGCGTGAGTAAACGAATGGGAGATATTTTTCTGTGTCCTCCCCCACAGCCCTATAAAGAACTGTCCCCTTAGACATTTTAGGTGTTCCAATGGTGTAAATCATACCCATATTCATTACGGGCTCAACCTCATAGAGGGGATCAGACTCCGATTTCCCAAACTTAATAGTTCCCGTTGCGGCGTGCACCTCCTTGGGTTCAGTAGTTATGTCAATGGAGAGAATTTCTGCCAGGCTTAATCCCTCCATATCTGGTCTGGGAAAAACTCTCAAAGAAAATGTGGGTCCAAAACTCATAGTTCCCTCAATCTTACCTGTTAATTTTGCTTCCATATCCACTAGTTTAACACCCTCTCTCTCCAAAGTTCCAGTAACCCTGTCTCCCTCCCTCTCCAGACTAATTTTTGCTATCTTTTTCGGTAGCCCGTAGATTTCTCTTCCCCCAATCATGGCCACATCATTATCCACATACATGCAGGGACAATAGACACCATTTATTTTTCCCTCCTTGGCTGGAAAACTGGCCTGCACAAACATCGCAGACTCATTATAGGTCACCCCAAAGTTTGACTCCGGATACTCCGCAATAAAAACCAGCACTATTCCCTCTTTTCCAGCCTCTAAGGGCGGAGGAAGAATCTTCTGAATAATGTCTGGCTTCGAAACATAAAGGCTAGCCAGAATCCGCGCATTGGGCCACATGTAGGGCGGTCTAGGAATAATGACATCATAATCTTCTCTATAAAAACTCAAACCAACTCACCTCTCGAAACTCAAACTGCAATGCTCTCTCAAAGCTGATTATCCTTATTTTGAATAAACCAAATTAAAAAGCTTCTGGAAAAAACTCATCCCTCTCCAGAAAACTTACTACAACGACGCCAACAGAAACGGAGGCTAATCTACCCCAAAACCAATGAAAAATACTTGTTGATCTAAGGTTTTAGCCTCAACTTTTCTTCCAACGACTGGCAAAATGAGAATTCTTAAGATGGAGATTCGTTTAGTTTCGCCTCAAAAAAGGGGGCAATTATAAGAATTCATTCTCTATTTTGAGCTCCAAAAAAGGAGGGGAAAAATTAAGTAACATCACCCAGAATTCCAGAAGTACAAATACTTCATTGAGGAATACATTATCTATCCATGCCTTTTGGATTTTGCATTTTCCATTTACTGCGGACTTTTAGAACTTGCCCTTTACTCGATTGATGATTTCCTCAGCTTCCCTAACAATTCGCTCAATTAGCTCCTTGCAGGAGACTACATCATGGATGAGCCCTATCGATTGGCCAACAGGTATCAATCCAACATTCGTGTTTCCCTTTTCCCAAATTTCTGGGCCCCAAGTTCCAGCAATGTAGGGCAGTATCTCTTGAAGCCCACCTTTGCGCTCCTCTATCTCAAGAACCTTCCTTATGGAATCATTTAACAGGGCGCGACCCTGCAGCCCAATAGTATTACCGTAGAGTACCGTTTCGTTTTCCTGACGCCGAATAATCTCCTGTTTAACGTTGGGATGTACATCGCATTCTTTGGTGCATATAAAGCGGGTGGCCATCATTATGCCTTCCGCACCCAAGCAGAGTGCAGCTGCCAAGCCGCGGCCGTCGGCCATGCCCCCAGCTGTTATCACTGGTATTTTAACTGATTCGGCGATTCGGGGAGTTAGTACAGTGGTGGCCACATTTTCGTTGAGAGGGTGTCCTCCCTCCTCAACCCCAGCTGCGATGACTGCGCTGTAACCCACTTTTTCTGCATGTTTAGCGTGTCGAACAGACCCCACCTTATGCACCAGCTTTACTCCGGCTTCCAGGAGCCTGTCCAAATATTCCCCATTTGCCAGGCGGTCTACAGGCATACCGGAAATCTCCACAGCGGGCACATTCTCCTCAATTATGGCGTCAAAATAGTTCTTGTAGTTTTCTTCACCGAGGTGTACAGCTGGAAGCATAGTCACGTTGCACCAGAACGGTTTGTCTGTGAGTTTGCGTACCTCACGTATAGCTTTCACAAAATCCTTCTTCTCAGGATAGGTGGAGGCGGTGAGACTGCCTAAACCTCCAGCATTGGAAACAGCTGCGCACAGTTTCGGTACACACAGGCGGTGCATCCCTCCACACAGGATGGGATGCTCAATTCCAAACAGTTCAGTTATTCGCGTCTTCAAAAAACATCCTCCTAATACAGCATTCAAAACATACCTTTTCTTTTTCAAACTTACTATTTAACTTAATGGGAACAAGTATAAAAACGATTACTCCAATAAGTGGATTTTCTAAATCCATTAATAACTTCTCTACAATAAAAAATCGAGGCTAATCCGTATACACTTCGCGTTTTAGACATAAATATGAAAAATCTTATCCTTTTCTCCCATCACTCAATGGTGTTGTGGACGCGGGAGGAGAACCAGTCATTCCTTTTGGAGCATTTGACCCTTAGAGCTAAACCATTATGAGTCTTGCTCGGTGGGAAAAATAAAGTTTTTAATAGAAATGCGCATCGTCCAGAACCTTTATTCTGGCAATTAAAAAAGTGAACTAAAAGAAACGGTTCCAGATATAGGTGAGAAATTAAGTATAAAACCACAAGATCTCGGGGGAGTTTAAAGCTCTCATGGGAGAAGTTTTTCTCCTAAAAACCAAACTATCAGAATGCTACATCACTAAAATCATTAGAGATAAAAGCGAGTGGATGTAAAGGAAATATATACAATGTTCAATTTTTGGTTGAAATATTCCCATTGGTAGCATAATTTTTCAGCTTAACCAACTTATATCGGGGGCTTAATTGAAATAATTGGAGTTGATAGACGCCCTTTGGGCGTTACATTCGTGGGCATTTTATTCTTCGCCCTAGCAATACTCGCTATCATAGAATCGTCCATTCTACTAGCTTTATACATTCAAATGAGTTGGGAAACACCCTATTGGGCAGCAACCTTCTGGTTTCTAGCTTTACTAGGCATGCAATTACCAGCTATGGGCTCAGAATACTTCTTCACTTTTTTATCTACCATTCAAATGGGGCAAAGCTTCCCACTCATATCAATTATTCTGATAGTTACCACCTTTTTCAATTCCGCCATTGCCAATGGAGTGCTAGATATGAAAATATATTCCTACACGTTTGGAACAAGATTCACAGTACTATACGCCGCTATTAACACCGTCATAGTATTCTTTTACTGGTCCTCCGGCCTCCAGCTCACAACTTACATTGCACCCCTATTGAGCATAATAATCAGCATAATTATCCTATACTACTTCCCCAAACTCATAAAACAGGAACAATATTAAAATAAAAAATTTGACTCCACCAATCGCTCACCAATGCCTTTTCAAATATCACCCTGTTTAAACCTCTGTTACTCTGTGTTTCCTGAACATTTCTACTCCCACAAGGAGAATCCAGCTAACCAAGACGAAGAAGACCGCCCACTCCCAGACCGAGTTTGACACAATCATGAAAATCAAATCCACAACCACAAAGAAAAATCCATAAACCGCCACAGCCCTAGCGAAGAATCTACCTCGAAACATGGCAAAGCTAAAAAGAAAAACCGTGACTCCCACCGACACAAAAAAGATAACGCCAAAAACACTGTGTAGTGGAGAAATAACCATGGGGGCAAGGCCCACACCAACAATACCAAAACAGGTAACAAGCCCCGACGCTACACCCACTTTTGCAATAGTAGAGTTTCCAAGGAGCCCCAACAGGGCTGGAAATATGGGAATGATTAGAAAACCCAAGACAATTAAACCCACATTGAATAAGAAGGCTGAGGGGCCAATCCCAAGCTCACTTATAGCCTGATACCAAATGGAAAAACCAGTATTAATCACCGGCAAAGGATAGGGAACTAAAGGAATAGGCAAGCCTCTAAAAGGAAAAATAGTATACTGAAAAAGCGCACCCAAAGTGCAAACCGTACCCACAACCATTGAAACAAGCGCAAAAATCCCACCCACAAGAGTAATCCTGGGATTCACACGCATTGTTCCAGACCTTTCCATAGAAGTCACCTAGCTCTCACCACCCAAAATTTTTTAATTATTAAAAATCCAAAACAATAAAAGAATATTTAATTTTTTTGCTCGCGGGTACGAAGAGTCTGACCACCACTCTTCCAGTATTGGGCAAGATTTACTC
>CAZECW010000004.1:0-68750 GCA_964510585.1 uncultured archaeon
AAGATGTGGTTTATTGTGATCCTTTTGTTGGGCTTGTTTTCAAGTTCTGGGTCTTGTTGCTTTTTGCACACGAAAATCTAGTTCGCTTGCGTCGATTTAAGGAGTGCGGTGGCCCAAAACATATACTTTCCGTTTACGGTAAAAAGAAGCATTCAAACTATTTTTCAAGGCGAAATATTATAAATGAAAAGGGAGCAATATTGAAAGTGAAAAAGGTACAGATTCAGAATCACGTTAGGTTCACAACAAAAAGTGCAGGAGACGAACTGGATGGGTGAGGAACCCCGGGTTGTTAAAATTTTGGTCACAGGACCTTACTCCTCTGGAAAAAGTACAGTGGTCAGCAAACTCTGCAAAGACGCAGTAAGTATAGATGCGCTTCAGACCACTGTTGGTTTTGATTTTGGTTCCAGATACGAGGAAGTCAATTTTTTGGATTTGAAGATTTTTGGAACCCCTGGACAAGAGAGGTTCAAATTTTTACAAGAGATTTTAGCTAAGGGGAGTGCGGGTATTTTGTTAGTGGTGGATAGTACTTCTCCCGAAAATGTGGACTTAGCGAAAAATATTCTAGTGAGAATAAGGAAGGAGCTTTCAAAGAAGGTGCCTGTTGTTATTCTCGCTAACAAACAGGATTTGGTAGGGGCTCTAAGCCCAGAGCAAGTTAGAAAAAGGATGGGAGTTTCACGCAATGTCCCGGTCATAGGCACCGTGGCTCCAGAATCCATTGGTCTAAAAGAAGCTATTACAACTTTAATCAAACTAATGTTAAAGGCGGAAAAACAGTAGACGTAAATTGGAACTATTACTTAATTATAAATTTTGTTCATAATAAGTTTTTATTGTGTAATTTTACTGTTTTTGGGTTCTATATTGCGGGTTTTCCACATTTTTTGCAGTACCTTGCTTTTGGGGGCAACCTTGATCCACAGTATATGCAGAAGGAAAATTCGTCGTCGTTTTCTGAGAATAGTGTGGTGCTTCCGTAGTTTTGTGGATAGTTTGATTCGTTTTGATTCATTTCTTCAGAGTGGTTAAAAAGGTCAGATATGGACTCGTTGTGGCTTCCTTTTTCTTTGGGAGTGGGTGGGATTGAGTTGTGCTCGGTGTTTTCTGCGTTTTCAAATAGGTCTGACGCTGTGATTGGTTTATTGCGGTAGGGGTATGGTTTGGCGGATTCTTTGGGCTCGTAGTATCGAGGCCCGAGATCATTGATGGTCAGACCTTTTGAGTATTCTATGAATTTATTGTGTAAGTATGTTTTTAATCGAAAATAGTCTTCTTTAGATAAGCCCAGTAGTTCGAGTGCTCTATCTCTGTTTTCGCATGGTTTTTCTAAGCTGCAGCAGTAAGCTAAGCTACCATAACAGGTGGTTGCCATTGCTTGTTCTTGTGGACTTTTAAATATGGGGGGTATACGGGCACCACCAATTATTAGGACGCTCCCCTCTTCTACCTTTATGTCTGCGAAGCCTTCTGTTATTAGAGCTTGTAAAACTTGGTTTGCAGGGTAGACTCTGCCGCCAATGACAATGAACCCCTCAGCCTTAGGCGCCCTTTCCATGTGTATCCATCCAGAGTTTAAAATTATGTTTGAAAACAGCTGTTTTAAACAATATTAACATTTTTACGCTTCAAATAGCGGTTCTTAAAATATTTTTTAATGTCCATATTAATAATTGTAAATGTTTTCCACGTATATTGGTTTAGCTAGTTTTTAATTAAAGACTTGACGTTCATCCGCAGGGTGCTTCGGAGAGAATTACTTCTTCCCTTTTTTTAGATGTTTTCCTTTTTCTGACCGTATTTCTGTTGTTAATTTTTTCAGTTTTTCCCGATGGGCAGTTGTGCTTTTCGGGTAGTCTATGTTCGGCGCAGTAGTATCCGCCGCAGCGTTTACATTTGAAGGTTAGAGGAGTTATGGCTAGGCAGTAGTTGCAAGTTCCGCTGGCATATCCTAAGCGTGTCACCGTTATTTCTTCGAATTTCACATTTTTGCCCAAGAGGAGGTATAGTCTTATTAGGATTTTTTTCGCTATTTCTTCGCACTCCTCTTTAGAAATACGCTCGTCTGGAATTATTATGTTTATTTTATCTCCGTCCACGATGAGAGTGACGTCTACACTTCGTCCGTTGTGTTCTATGCTTCCCCGGGCAATATTTTGGCCAATAATACTTAAAGCCATTTCTGAGGTTAATCTCTGGAAGATTACTTGATTTAAACCATTAATTAGCGCCTGAAAAATTTGATTACTCATACTTTTCACCCAAATTTAGCTCTTGAAATAAAAAAGCCACTTAAAGTTTATTAAGTAATCCCAAAAATATATCCCAACGCCTACGCAAAAATAAATTCTAGCTATTGGATTTTAGTTAAAATATTTTATTTACCTGTGCTAACATGTTTTTCCATAAGAGCACAAACTTACATTAGTTGGGCTGTTTTTATGCCCACATCAAAAGTTTTAATATGTTAGGTTAGCAGATATTCTTTAGAGAAAAGTGAAAGGGGCTGTTAAAAGCGTTGTCCAGCAATTTTGAACTAACCCTGGCACGGGAAACACAACTAATGTATCAGAGAACTCGCGGTTTTGAGCCGGTTAAAGGCGATCTTACTCGTTGGAGAGGCGAGATCGCCGGTAGAGGCGAATTCCGAGGACTTAAATTTGAGGTGGAAATTAGAGTCCCGCCCACATTCCCAATGGATCCTCCCCAAGTGTACATGATTTCTCCTACTGAGCACCCTAATGTAGATATTGAAACGGGAAGGGTGCAACTGAATATTTTGGAGCATTGGAGACCGGAGTACCACCTTTATCATGTAGTAAATACTCTGAAGGGTACTTTTGCGAGGATCCCTCCACGCCCAGCAACAAGTCGAGTTAGATTAGGAAAAGAGGCTCCCAAGGTGACTTTAACACTGGTTGGAAAAGAGGATAAGACTGAAGAGGGAGAAGTAATTAGCTCCGAGGCCGCTTCAGAATTATCTGGGATTGAGTCTGAAATCCAGAAACTTAGACGCTTGCTCCAGGAACGCGAGGAAGAAATAGCCATGCTACGTGGCAGATTGTCCGCTCACAATGTACCAGAAGTGGCTCAGGAAAGTGAGTCCACATCTCTTCCTGAAGATCCCGCTTTTCGTGAAGTTCTAGATGTTGAGAGTGAGAAAATAGCTATTGAGGACTTAATTAGAACCCTAGAAGAAAAATTTGAAGCGGGAGAAGTAGGTCCAACAGAGTATGCTAAGCTATATAAGAGATATAAGAAACAACTATACATAGTAAACAAGAAACTAGAGAAGCTTTCAGCTAAGTAATCCGCGAGGATGGAGGATAAAAAATGAAGAATGCAGAAAAATCCAGAGGGAAACAATTGAAGAACGACTTGGAAGAACATTTGGAGTTAGAGGCGGAACTGTACTCCTGCATAGCTACTCTGGATATGTTGGGTAAAAATTATGATAACGGTTTAATTGATGCCTCCACCTACAGCCGCCAAATGAGAGCCTACATCCAAAAAATTATCGACGTACGTAAAAAGTTGGAAGAAAAAGGATTTGATCTATCCAAGTTTATAGAGCAGGAAAAAATCATAGAAAATTATCCTAATGCAGCGGTGAAGCTGAGAATTGTTAAATCCGATGAAACTGTTATGAGACCAGAGGAAGAGATACCCTTAGAAATAGTTAAGTTTTCCCCAGCAAAACTAGCCACGGAAACAGCGGACCTTGTAACAAACTTCATCACATTAATAGACTGCGTCCAATTAGGAGACTACGCCCGGGTGGATAATATAGTCCCCATAATGGACGACATAATACTCCTCATGGAAAACTACACAGGACTGAATGACAAGAACTACTGGGTTTACAAAGAGATAACCGCTTGGCGTGACAAACTCAAAAACGAGCCTCCAGACCTTGTAATTGACTCCGAAGACGCCAAAAAGATAGAATATGACGCGGTAAGGTGGTTTAAAGACTTCCGCCAAAGAATAAGACAATTATAGAAGAGGAGCCATAAAAGATGGGGATACGGGAATTACGCGACAGGATGGAGAAAAAAAAGTACATGCAAAAAAAGGCCACAGAATTCAAACTGGAGGAAATAAAAAGCGACCTGGAAACTGCAACAGAAACAAAAGAGAAACTGGAAGAAATCGCTAGAAAATATGGAGTCATCATAGCCACCAGTCCCAAACTCCAGGACGAAATTGAGAGAATCAGAAAACAGTACGGAATACCCAAAGAATCCATAATTACCCAAATAATTTCTGAAGAAGAAGTACTCAAAAAGGGAGCAATGGGAATAGGAACAAAAATCGACCACGAAAAACTGGGAATGCTACTCTACCAAAGAGCCCTTCTTAAACGCAAAGAAAATGGAGGAATAATGACCTTCGCGGAAGCCTACCTACTGACAAACACGGGAAAACTCGCCCAAAAACTAGAAAACAAAGACATTGAAAAAGCAGTAAAAATACTTGAGAAAAACAAACTCATACCAGGAACACGCCAACTGAAAAGCGGAGTAAAAATAATAAGCTTCTTCCCAATAGAACTCACCGACGACCAAAACGAAGTACTAAGCATAGCAAGCAGAAGCGGAATCATCACCCTAGAAGAAATAATGCTAAAAACAGGTTGGACAAAAACCCGCGCACAAAACGTACTACAAACCCTAGAAGAAGAAGGTATAACCCGAAAAGACGAAAGCTACGCACACGGAGAAAAATACTACTTCCCAGGATTTATGCACTAAAAAGTTCTCCAATCTCAGAAAAAGCTCTTCACAAATTTCTCTCATTTTCCAAAAAGCCAAACCAACCAGAAGACAACTGTGACACAAAAACCTTCCCTTTTTTCAAAATATTAGGAACACTTGAACTAGAAACCAGAATTTAAAAAAAAGAGGGGAGAGGGGATTTTCCGCACTACTCTGGCGGAATTTCGGCATATATGGTAGCCATATCTATACCTATTCTCCTGTTGTGTGCATAGTACGCTGCGAAGATTAAACCGCCCAGGCCGAATACGAACACGTTGAGTAGGAATCCCTGCAGAGCCAGTGCTCTTATGGCTGCAAATATTACGAAGGTTGTGCCGAAGAACGCTATGATACCAGCAATGGTGATGACGGGTATGCGGCCCACTTGCCACTTGAATCCTCTCTCGTAGATTTCTGGTTTAATGTATGGGAACAGTATTGCTGCCATAGCTCCGAACCAGAGCATAGTTGTATCCATAACCACAGTATCAAAGGCTGCCATGAAGATGTCGAGTGATGAGAGCAGAACACCCGCAACGGCAACTATGGCTACTAGTGTGGTTGCCCAAACTGGGCTGTGCCATCTCTCACTAACCTCGGCAAACTTCACTGGGAATGTTCTGTCGAATGACCATGCAAAGGTAGTTCTAGCAGCGGTGATAAGGAATGGTGGAATGTCGTTCATCAACCATAGGGCTCCCGCTATGGCAATTAGGAACGCGATAGGCCCTGAAGCGTATGGAACCTGTAGTGTTGCGTAGAATGGTAACTGGGTTCCTATAGGAGCTGGCCAGCTGGGAAGGGCCCATGGAGGTATCAGCGCCAGGTACATTGAGAGGTTGTCGCCCCATGCAGCTTGCAGGGCAGCGTATAGACCCGCGTATTCGGGGTTCATTGTGAGGGCCCATGTAATGTCGCTCTGAGCTTCTGCTGCGACGACGTACACGTTTGCGAAAAGTCCGCTGGTGTTTAGCGCCAGGAAGCTAATTCCAATATAGTATGCCGCAATTATTAGGGTTCCGTAGACTACAGATATTATCATGTTTCTGTTGGGTTCTTTCATCTCGCCGCCCACGAATGTGGATGCGGTGAACCCGATGTAAGCCCAGGTGAGCAGTGCTACTGCGCTGACTGTGTCATCCATTGGGGTGGTGGCAAGGATACCATTCCAATAGTGAGCGAGGGCTGCTTCAAAGTAGTTGTTGAATAGTCGGGTAAGGGCGTTGTCCAGCCCTTCACTTGTGATGAAGTCTATGGGGTTAGAGTAGGCTAGGGCGTAGTTGACCATGGCGTTGGCCGTGTTTCCAGTTATCAGGTAAAATATTGTGAAAATGCTTCCTATTGCTGAGATGATGAGCATGGCATTTAGTACTTTTCCAAAGATGTTTAGTCCAGCTACTGTGACTATGTAGAAGACCACCACCAAAATTATCCCCACTATTATACCGGCTTCTTTGGACTGCATCCAGGTACCTATCTGGAACAGCCCGTCTGTGGGGACTCGCCCAATGACTTGGAGTCCGAAGCCGAGGAAGGCGGTGTCCAGGAAGGCGATGATGCCGAAGGATAGTGCCACGGAGACCCACCAGACCCAGCTGCTTAGGAATCCTATGAAGGGACTCAGTGTTCGGCTGATGTATACGTAGCCGCCGCCGGATCGGGGCATTGCTACTCCGAACAGGGCGAAGACAACTGCAGCGGATATGGCGGGTATTGCTCCTATGGCGAATGCCAGTGGTACGTTGGCCAGTGGAAGTGCCGCGGGCGTGTTTACTGAGTATTTGTTGATTCCTCCGCCGATGACGTTGCAGAGCACTATTGATAGGGCGGTGAACCAGCCAATTTCACGTACTAGGCCTGTTGCATCTCTTGCGAAGGTTACCTTTTTTGCTCCCATTTTTTAAGTCCTCCTTCCTAGATTGGACTTTCTTCTAAAATTTTTGTTTCACTTATATAAGATTATCTATTTACAATTGTATAGTACCACGGTAAAAGTCGAAGTGAACCAAAAAAGAGGAAGTATGGATTTATCCAAGGTGGATTAAGGAAATACCAAAGAAAATTTTATTTATCTTAGAAATTAAGACAAAAAAGATAATTTAACTAATAATATAAGAATAAGTCTTGTTGGCAGGGGAATTATATAAATAATTATTATTTGTAATTATTTACATAAATATTAATAACTTAATAAATATTTATATGTACCTAAAACATAACTAATAAGCTTAAACCTTGAGAAAATTCAAAATTGTATATAGAGCAGAACAATTTTAACCCAATAAAAATTGTCGTAAGAATCCTGCTTGATGGACAAAACCGTTAAAAGAAAAAACTAAACGTATAATCTTATAAACTAAGTGGTTTAGGCAAATAATTTTTAAATATAAACAAAAGCACATATAAGTCAATTAAACATCCCCCCCAAAAAAAGACTCTAAAAAGGTAAGAAGATGGGAAATCCATCCCCAACAAAGGGAAACGCAACGTAGCAAAAACAGTGATTGAAATGGAAAATAGGAAAAAGGCATCAGCAATACTCATAATTTGCGTAATACTCTTCCTTACTACAGCCCTCATAGTTACCAACACAATACCTCTAACACTACCTCCCAGTCAGAATAATTCCCTACAACTGAAGGAAAACGGAACTTATGCAACAATCCAAATAAATGGAATATATTACAATGTAACTTGGTTTGAAATAAGCAATGAAATCATAAATCAAACAATCGAGAACAGCGTCGTAGGCACAAATACTTACTATCTTAACATCACTTGGAACAATTATGTTAATCGTTCAGTTGTCATGTCCTTCAACACCACAAATGATACAATATACTTCAATGGTGTCCAACTATACATAGGGTATAATAATTCTCCACCAGCCTTGAGGGTGGAGCTAAGAAACGGAACCCAACAGAACTCAAAATGGGTACCAAGCAACGAAACAATACTATATGAGGAATATAGCATTGACAATTTTACACAAGAGGCAAATTGGGCTACTTTGCTAAATGAGACATCTATACTACTTGTTCCATCACACACTTATTTCTTACTGCTCAGGTTGAATGAAACCACAGGTGATGATAATAGTAGTTATTATTATTGGCGGTGTACTCCAGACACAGGTGATGATAGTGATGGTGTCGATGAAGGAATTGCCCTCGCCTTGGAATTTGAAGATGTAAGTGATTTAAATAACTCTGCTTTTTGGGCTGACTGCGCTGATGATTATGATTGCTGGATGATTATGAATTTCACAAAGCTTCAATATACCCTAAGCCTACAGCTCCCTGTGAATTGGACGCTGAGTTATCTCATGGTGGATGTTTTTAACAGCACTGGATCCTTCTTTTACCACATTTCGAATAGTATTTCGGGAAACATTACTGGGGGTACGGGAAGCTTCAACGTTACTCTGCCCGATGGCGATAGAATGTGTCTTGCAGTTATAAAATTTACAGAGATACGTCCAGTTTCATGGTTAACTGTAATTGAGGGTACTAGGAATTCTGATGGCTACGCACGAACCGTTGGAAACATGAGTGAAGCTCAAAGGTTCAGGTTGCCACATGACTCAAATAATCTCTCAATACAAATATTGATACGCAACACGGGTCTGAAGGAGAATCTCACAGCGGAGATATGGAATGCCACCTTCGTTGAATCAGTGGGGAGCTATAACCTAACTGGGAAAGTGGTTGATTTGGAGGTGCCATACTGGAACGTTACCTCAGACTATAATTGGCTAACACTCAACTTTGAAGGCTACTTCTCTGAAGGAGACTACTTTCTAGTAATACATACAAAAGATTGGGCGGGCGATCCAAGTAGCGGTCCATTTTATGATTGGGCAAGTCACACCAGCTTTTACGAGATTCCCCCATCGGAGGGCTACGAAATATGGACTTCAGAAAATAACCACAGCAATTGGAACTGGCAGGATATGCGAGATCCCTATGGTCACAGGTACTGGCACTGTATGAAGGTGGAGTCGTACAATTCAACAGACACAAGAAACATTAGCGTCTGGGTTAACGGTAAGCTGGTCGGTGACAATTGGGTGTGGAATGATACCGTTTGGATACCGGTACAAAAGACGCAGGGCGATAATGTTACCTTCACCCTAACAAGTAATATGGACTTTGAATACAGCTTAGACTATGATATTTATTACTATAATTATACCTATGATTTGAACAATGAAACACAATTCTATGTTAACGATTACCCTATGAGCAACAGCACCCAAGGCTATTTCACCCAGATCTTTACCAGCAGCCAGCTGGGATACAACAGTAGCACGGGACTGGTCGAACTGACTTTCAAGGCTTGGAACATAACCAGTAAAGAGTGGATAAGCACAAGCGTTAACGCCACAATAAGCGCCTCAATGTACTACATAGAAAACGTTTCGGTATCATCTGCAACGGAACTAAACTATACCTATGTACATAGCAGTGACGCTGCCATTTCTCTATCACAAGAATCCCTATACATCGACTACTCCAACCTAAATGTATACGCAGTTAACACGGTTCAACTTAATGGAACAACCCTCCATGGCAACTGGACAGACAACACCCTAACCAATAAGATAACAGTACTCAAAAACGCATTTAACGACACACAAATAGGACAAGAAATCTTGGCGGGGGACAATGTAACAATCACCGTAAACTTTTACTCTATAGTAAACATTGAATCCCCAACCCTACCCTACATTGGCGAGCAAGTCACACTAAACATTACAAATGTAGTCAACACGCCCGACTACTTGAACGTGACCATAATAAGACCCAATGGCACAATACAAACACTCAATGGAACCAAACTAAATTATGAAAACTGGAGCGTTAATTTCACACCCGAAGAAACTGGCAAATACATCGCATCAATCACCACACAATCAACAGGCGGAAACATAATAAGAAGAGAAGTAGCAAATCGAAGCGTAGAAAAATACTACTATGTATTCACCGTGTATCAATTAGGCTTGGGACTAAATAAGCCCGACATTGTCGCCGAGGAACCGCTAAGCCTAGGAATACCGTATAATTTGCAGATTTGGGTAAAATACTTACCCTTCAACTCCTCGGAAACCCCACAGGTTAATGTAAACAACATAATAGTTCTCCTGAATGGCAGTAAAACAATAAATGACCCAGTGTTCAATAGTTTAACGGGGTTCTGGGAGCTCACAATAATCTGGACCAGCCTCGGCAACCTAAACATCACAGTGAACGTTACTGATGATAACGGTAGAACTGTCGTCGAAACTTTCATAGTCCAAGTGGTCTACCCAAAACCACCCTCACCTATACCAATATTATCATTAATGACAACATACGCAGCCATAGGTCAGTTTGATATAGACACACTGGCAAGAATCGCCACCATCGTATTCTGGCTACTAATAATAGTTCTCATCTTTATACGCGTCTTTTATCCAGACACTCTAATCAAAATCCACAAAAAACTACTGAGAAAAACATGAATCCCCTCATTTTTTATTAATTGATAATGATATAAGAGATTTTGCACCCTCCTAATTTTGAGTCTGGGCCTTAGCCAATGATTCCGTAGTCCCGTACCTATATTTTTGGAGGGTTCAATAGAGAAAAGGAGGAATGGTGCGGAGGACGAGATGTGTTCAGGGGGTAGCAGGCTACCACCGCCTTTGAACTCGTGTAGGCCTATGTGAACTCCCAGATAACTGGGGGTTTCTACGCCACAGGAGCTCTGATACGCGAGTGATTGGAAATCGCAAACCTCAGTCCTGCTCCATGCCAGTCAAATCCCTGAGGGGACGACATTTGACCTGGCTCGGAAACCTCCGCACATATATTGACAAAATAGGATTACACTGAACCAGTTTTTATAAGTTTCTATGATAGGTAACGATATGATGCGTTATGCCTGTATTTTTCGTGTTTTAAGGGGGATAGCATATTATTAAAAAATTTTTGGAACACCATTTTTTAAGGGGAAAGTTCAAAAGGAAAATGTATAAAAATTATAGTGCATATCCATTTTGTGTGGTAGAATTCGTCTGAGCGTAACAATTTATTTAGGGTATTTGGAATGTGCAGGGATTTCCGAGTGGTCAATACCCAGCTGTGGTTGGCTATAGGAGCTGGGCTTAGGACCCAGTGGCGTAGTGGTGTCGGTCTGTTTTGGTGGCGCCGCGTAAGCCTTCGCGTGTTCGAAAAGAGGCATCAGATTGATGCAGCTCGATAGTCACGCTCCCTGCACCAATTTTTAAAAGTGGGTATGTGCTCTGTTTATTTGGACTGTGTAGTCTTTATTTTTTGGGGTTTTTGTTTGATGGTGGTTGTTTTGGATAAGCGTATTGATAGGATTGATCGCAAGATTGATAAGGGTAGGATTAAGAAGAAGCGTTCTGAGGATTTGGAGACGACGCAGGCGGTTATTGATAAGAGGACTGCTATGATTTTGTATGATTTGATTAATAGGGGTTATTTGGATAGTATGAAGGGGGTTGTGGCTTCAGGTAAGGAGTCGAATGTTTATTGGGCGACTGCTGAGGAAAATGGGGTTACTCGAGATTTGGCGGTTAAGATTTATAGGACTTCGACTATGGATTTTAAGAGGATTTGGGTTTATATTCAGGGGGATCCTCGCTTTACCAAGGTTAAGAGGGATACGCGTTCCATTGTTTATGCGTGGGCTGAGAAGGAGTTTAAGAATCTTAGGTTGGCGGATGAGGCGGGTGTTAGAGTTCCTAAGCCCGTTGTTTGGAGGGGTAACGTTCTTGTTATGGAGTTTATTGGTGAAAATGGAGTTTCTGCTCCTAGGTTGAGAGAGGCGATGGTTGAGGATCCGGAGCCTGTTTTCAAAATTGTTTTTGATTATGTTGTTAGGCTTTATGAGAAGGCGGAATTGGTGCATGCGGATCTTAGCGAGTATAATATTTTGTACTGGGATGAGCCGGTAGTAATTGATGTTTCTCAAGCGGTTCTCCTAAGTCACCCTTTAGCATTAGATTTTTTGGCTCGTGATCTAAAGAATATTTTAAGATATTTTTCAAGTTTAGGGGTGGAGGTTCCCTCCCTAGAGGAAGCATATAAAAAAGTTACGGGTGAAGAATTGGTTTGGAGACAAGAGAGTTTATAAAAGTTCCGAAAGAGCGGGTGGCAGTTATCATAGGTTCAAATGGACAGGTTAAATCCATGATTGAAAGGGAAACTAAAACAAGGCTAGACATCAATAGTGAAGATGGCAGCATAGTTATCACTCCAACTGAGGAAACAGATGATCCTTTAGCGGTTTGGAAGGCTAGAGATATTGTGAGGGCTATTGGCAGAGGCTTCAGCCCCACAAGAGCCCTTAGACTCTTGGATGAGGGGGAACTGCTGGAAATTGTGGATCTCACACTTTTCACCAATAAATCTAAGAATTCTCTGACCAGAATTAAGGGTCGGATTATAGGCGCCGGAGGAAAAACGAGAAAAATTATAGAGGAGATCAGCGGTGCCAATATATCAGTTTACGGGCACACAGTGGCCATAATAGGGAATGTTGAGCAGGGCAGAATGGCTAAGGAAGCGATAATGATGCTGATTAAGGGTGCCCCCCACTCAACAGTTTATAGTGTCCTCCAGAAGAGAAAAAGGGCCCAAAAGAGAAAATGGACCTCTTGGAAGACATTGGGAGAAAATCAAATCGGAAGCTAAATCAAATTCCCTTCAGATAACCATTATCCTCAAGCCACTTTGCCTGCCCTTTAGAGTATCTCCAAATTATATCCGCCCTGTCATCCTGAAAGTCCCAAGGGGCAACAATGACGACGTCACCTTCTTTGATCCAGACACGTTTCTTCATTTTTCCTCTTATTCTGCTGAGTCTAACTTTCCCATCGGTGCACTTTACTTGAAGGCGATCGTAGCCCATCATTTTGACCACTATTCCAAGAATTTCGCCCTGTCTTGGAGTGCGAACCTTCCTAAATTCGCCTTCGTCTTCTTCTATGAGGTCTTTTTTCTTCGGTGTCACAATTTCAACCTTCTTTTAGTCCCTTAAGAATACGTTTCCGTTCTTTTAAAATTTCCTAAAGGACTGATGGGAATTGTTAGGTTTCCTAGAGGAGGTGTCGATTATTAAGTTTCTGGTGAGAGGATGGTTATTTCTTCGTCTATTTTTATTGCTTGTACTATTTCTCCTTCTTTAAGGTTTGTGTGGGTTTGCTCCCTTTTTATTTCGGTTATTTCGTATGTTTTTAGGTCCATTAGTTGGATGGTGTCTTTAGTTTTGGAAATTATGAGGTATTGTTTTGTTTCTGGTTTCCAGCTTTGTATTTCTGATTCCCAGAAGTCCTTGTACTGTATGATTTGTTTTTCTCCGGTTTTGGGGTTTTTTCCTATTATGTTGCCTTTTTCTATTTTTTCGAATATGAGGGTTTTGTCCATTAATTGTATTATCTCGCCTGGCGTGAAGGAGGGGAGTCTCACTGATACTGATGTTGTTCCTTTCTTTTTTCCATCCTTCATTCCGGACAATTTGAACGATTCTTGGATGTTTGCTCCCATTTGTTCTTTTGTGGATGTGGCAATGTTTTTCGCGAGTCCAGTTGAGCTAACGTAGAGGTCGAAGCCTTCTTTTTTCTCCTTTATTTGGGGTATGTACTCGTCTTTGTATCTTTCAGATTCGAGGGCTTTGTCTATTATTTGGTAGATTTGTTGTCTCTCTTCTTCGCTTATTCTGCCTCTTAGCCCTCTGAACTGGACTATGGCCTCGTAGGCGCCTTGCTTTTTCTTGGTGCAAATGCCGCAGGGTGAAGATTCGAGTTTTATGGTGACTTTGACTGTTTCACTGATGGTAGTATCGTTTTTTTTGGCGGTTATTAGAATTGGAACATCGATTTTTCCTGTTAATTCCACTTCTTCTGCTATTTGGGGTTGTATAATTATTTCAAATTCTGGTGAGTGTTTTATGAAACGCGGTGAGTTCTGCTCTATTACTATCTCTAAGAATTCATTCGGGTTAAAGCTATTGGTTTGCACCCACTTTTTGGAAAGCTTGTAACTGTAACAGTGTGGGCAAATTCTCACTTCAAACTCATGTTTAACAGTGAATGGGGGATTCTTCTTGAGGTAACATGATTCACAGAGGTTTTCAATCAGAGGGGCATCTGTTTTTCCACATAGCGCACAGAATCTTTTTGTCATTTACATGTTACCTCATAAAGTATGAATCTACATAATTACTTTTTGTGCGTGGGCTACGCCTTCAATTTTTATGATTCCTTGGGGGGGTATTAGTCCCTCAATTATGGCTTGGGAAACAATGTTGTTGCCAACTATGTTTATTATGGTTCCCTGTTTGATTGCTGCTATGCCCTCCTCTATTGAGACCAGCTCACCACAATAAAATTCCTTTTTCACCTCTATTTTGAGCTTGCCTTCTCTAAAGGTTTTTCCCAATATATCCTCGTCGCAAACAGCAACCATAATTTCATTATTTACTCTCCTTATATGAAGGTAGACTCGCATCTTAAAGCTCTCCTTACTCATTATGGTAGGTGGCTTTAAAGCAACTCTATTGTATGGTTTTGATTGATGCTCTTGCTCCGCAGGCTTCACACACAAGGAAGTGGAATCTATCCTGTTTTTCAATGTGGGTGTCTGGCTTTCCACACTCGGAACAGAGAACGTAGGTGTGGGTGTATCTGGATATTAGTTCATCAAGAGCCTTGTTTGTAAACTTTCCCTGGAAAATCGCTCTCTGCCCTTCTATAATACCTGCGGTTGCCAACTCCCGCATAAGATACTTCATTAAGTGCTGAGGGTCTCTATTCAGAGCCGAAGCTATATCTCTAAAGTTTCTAACAATTGTCCTGTTTCCCTCAACAAAAATTACTGATTTGGGGATCTCAAATCTTTTGCGTTCAAAAACTTCAGGGGGTAACTGTTGACGTGCTCTATCTAATAGACGCTCATAGTTTTCCATTACACAACCACCTCGAGTTTTTAGAGTTTCCTGTAAGTCTGAGGCCTAGGCTCATAAATTGTTCCATCAGACAACAACTCTGTGAGGCCGGACTCTAATTCTTTAAGTGATAATCCAGTTTCCTTCTTTATGACTTGGAAATCCACTCCTTCACCTTCGTCAAATTTTTCGATAACTTCCATAATGCGGGTAATCTTACTGGCCAAGTCTTCTTCAGGTACAGTTTTATCTTCTTCAGATACTCCAATTTCTTCTTTTAGAGTACTAGTCTCACCTATAGGTTTTAACACCATTAACTCCAATTCTCTAACAATTTCCCAATTGGGATCATCAACATTTATAACAAGTTCTGGGACTAAATAAACCTCGCCCCGATACTCTTTAACCTTACCGATAATGTCTACTATATCACCAATCTGAACCTTATTAATAGGGGAATTCTGATTCTTCCAGAACTTAGCCCTAATTGTTTCGGTACCGTCATCAATGGTAATGCTACCAAAGTCTGATTGAGAGCTGATAAACTTGTCGACCACAGTTCCCATAACCCTAGCCCTCTGAATCTCTAATCCTGAACCAGTAACAATAAACCGCCCATTAGGTTTTTCCACCCACTTACCATTAACCAGATCCGAAATGTGTACCTTATACGCGGTGGCCCTCTTTTTAATGATTCTACTCAACTCCATCACTCTGAAAATTCCTTACAGTTTAACATCTTTATTCTACACATTCCAGAACGATTTCCAATAAGCATTAATTTGGAATCTTAGGGGGTGGATTTTGAACGTTCAAAAAAACTGAACGCCATAAATTTTTTCTGGAAGTTCCTTGTTAACTTTCCAAAGTCTATCCTTTAAATCTTCTTGCTCTCTTAATTGATTTACCAACTTGGGTACAGATTTTGGTCCCAGCACCGCCCCCGGCCTCTTGGGATCATCAAGGTAATCAGTTTCGAGGAGGAAGCGGTCTCCCTCCTTAAACGCAGCTTCAACATTTTTCCTAGATGCAATTAGGGAGGGAAAAATTTTTTCGCGTTCACAGATTCTAATTAATGGTGGACAAAAATGCTTTATTACCCTACAGGGGCTCAAGTTAGATTTTCGTACCATGCCAGATAATTCAATTATTTCTTTTTCCCCTACACTTTCTGTATGAAGCTGTACCGCGCATCCACAATCCCTAGCCCTTCCAAGAGCGTAAAGTAATATTTCATTTGAGATTTCCCAAATTTCGGGACTTACCTGATAGTGAGGCCGCCCCACCTCCCCAATGGCTATCGCTCTCCCCTCCTCAATCCATTTTACCGCTATGTCCAAACCAGCACATATAAGCTCCTTGGCTTTTCTTATTTCCATTCCTCTATCTAACATCTGAGTTAGTTCAGCTGGGTGAACCCCTATGACACCATAGGCATAAATATTGAGAGACCTAATTTTTTCCACACAATCAGAAACATAACTGTAACAGGTTTCATAATCTGAAGCCTTTGAAACAGTTACACCATAGCTCCACGAGGGCAGACAAACTATAATTAGGGCTGTACCCCCAGCTCTCTTGAATTCTTTTCCAATGTTCACAGGTCCAAGACCTTTAACTGGATTAATGTGCATATGGTTATCCGTGGCGGGAAAACTTTGCATATTCATCACACACGCAGCTATTCAAATTCTCTTGAAAATAGTAGCGCGAGAAAATTTAATATTTGTTATTTATCAGCATTTTTTACCAAACGTTTAAAACAGCCCTGTATCATCGTTCTGATAACGAGAACACGATTCCGAAGACATTTTTACATATGGGAATGTTTGTTCCAAAAGGTTCTTAAGAAAAAGTATTGTTGCTACCTAAAACAAGGTTACTTATTTGTTCGAGGTGGTAGAGTTTGAGTAGGATGCTGATTACTTCCGCGTTGCCCTACGCTAATGGTGACCTTCACATAGGACATGTTTCCAGCACATATATTCCCGCTGACGTCTATGCGAGATTTTGCAGATTAAAAAAACACGACGTGGTTTTTGTATGTGGAAGCGACGACCACGGGACACCAATTTCAGTTGCAGCACGCGAAGCAGGACGCACCCCCCTCGAACATGTGGATTATTATCGCGAAAGACAACTAAATGATCTTAAAGCATTAAACATAAGTTTTGATAACTATTATAAAACTCACAGCGAAGAAAACCGAGAAATAACAGAATACTTTCTCCTAAAACTGAGGGAAAAAGGCTACATCTACCAGAAAGAAGTGAACGAGTTCTACTGCGAGAAGGACAAAACCTACCTTCCCGATAGAATGATAAAAGGCACCTGCCCCCACTGCGGAGCAGAAGACCAGTACAGTGATGCATGCGAAGTTTGTGGAAGAACAATTGAACCAGGAGAAATACTTAAGCCCTACTGCATTCTATGCGGCAATCCTCCAGTAACCAAAAGGGAGAAACACTTCATATTCAAGCTCAGCGTATTTTCCGAGAGATTATACCAATGGTTAACATCGGACAAAACAGGTAAAAACTTTCCTAGAGATGTTGTAAACTACGTACTTCAATGGATAAAATCGGGACTCCAAGACTGGGACATCACCCGAGAGGACTACTGGGGATTCAAACTACCATACCCTGATGCAAAGGAAAACCAATACGTGTATGTATGGTTCGATGCACCCATAGGGTACATAGCTTCCACAATTAATTGGTGTAGAAAAAATAAAGCAAACTGGGAGGATTACTGGAAGAGGGAAGATAGTTTCATCACTCATTTCATTGGTAAGGATATAATATACCACCACTTTCTTTTTTGGCCAGCCATGCTTATGGGAACCGAGGAAATAACGCTCCCCAAAAAATATGTGGTGAACGGATACCTCACCCTCGAAGGTTTAAAGATGAGCAAAAGCCGAAAATGGCTGATTCCCCTAAACTACATTTTGCAAAAATACCCGGCAGATTATGTAAGATTTTATCTGGCCTTCAAAGCCGCAAACACCATAAAAGACAATAACTTCAGCTGGGAAGAATTTCAAGAAAGAATAAACGGAGACCTTGTGGACAACATTGGAAACTTCATCCATCGAATTCTCCACTTCATCAACAACCGATACGACAGCAAAATACCAGAACCCTCAGATTTCGACGAACAGGACAGAGAATTTATCCAATTAATTCAAACCGCCCCCGACGAACTCGCCACATATTATGAAGAATGCGACCTCTCAAAAGCCATCAAAAGAATAATCGAACTCTTCAAATTTGCCAACAGCTACTTCTCAGCAAAAGAGCCCTGGAAAACCATAAAGGAAAACCCTAAACAAGCAAAAAATGCACTCTACCTCTGCGCCAACTTCCTCCTCTCATCATCCATACTCCTTTATCCAATAATACCCCAATCAGCAGAAAAACTCCAAAAACTACTAAAGATAAAACCTGAAAATTGGGACACCGCAAAAGAGCTCCTACTAAAACCCGAACACCAAATCCAGAAAGCAGAACCCCTATTTGAAAAAATTCCAAAAGAAGAAATAATAAAAGAAATAGAAACACTAAAACAACAAACAGAACAAGCAGGAAAAAAAGTAGAAGTAGACATCAGCGAATTTAACAAGCTAGACATAAGAATAGGAGAAATAATCTCCGCAAAACAACTACAAGGAGACTTAATCCACATAATTGTTAAAACAGAACCCAACAGGCAAGTAAACATAGTAGGCAAACTCGGAGGAAACTACAAACCCCAAGAACTATATGGTAAAAAAGTGACAGTGATAACAAATCTGAAACCAAAAAAAGTTCAAGGAATACTATCAGAAGGCATGCTCCTAGCAGCAATAGACGGAGAAAAGATATCACTAATAGTACCAGACAAGGATATCGAAACGGGAAGCAAGGTTAAATAACCAAAAAACCGAAAAACCAATCCACCTCCAACTATAATCAAAAATTCAAGATTACACCAACTTTCGACACAACATCCATGAATAGGAGCTTACCCAGTTTATTCCCAAATCAAAAAACTTTACTTTCAGCAGCTCCTCTCCTCCCAAAGACCCACCTGCTACCTAAAAGATAAAACTACTCATCACCCATCATGAAAGTTTTTCATCGTCAAAAAAACACAACCAAAGAATTCGCAAAAGTGAATAAGGAAGGAATGATTTCAAAAACAAATCGTAATCGAGAATATTGAAAATTATACCCATTCTTGGAAAACAACACTGGAATGGGTATCAATGATATCCTCTATTTCAAAAATTTTCAGTAAAAGCTGGTTATAATGCCTAATATCCTTAACCCTAACTACAGCCATTAAGCCATACTCCTCGCCAGTCCGATAAATGCTACGCACCTCATCAAACTCGCACAATTTTTTAGCCACGGAAAGATAGGCTCTGGGATCTACACTAATTTCTAAATAGAACTTTGCATCCAAACCAATGGCAGAAAAGTCCACTTTTGCGGTATGACCAATAATTACATCTTCACTTCGAAGTTTGGAAATTTTCCTAGAAACTACGGATTGCGAAACACCCAGCCTCCTAGCCAACTCTGTTTGAGAATAAGGCATAGGACTGGTCTGCTGTCTAAGGAGGCTAAGCAGCTTCCAATCAAAATCAGAAACAGGGTAATAATCGATTTTCGAGTCGGGAACAACAAATCCAGACTCTTTAAACGTGGTCAAAATCTCCACTAAACGATACTTCTTAAACCTTGAAACCACCATCAAGCGATCAAGCCCAGAAAGAAATGAAGAAAAATCCGAAGGAAACCTGAACCGGTACAAACCCAAAAGAGAAAACTCCCCCGAAATTCCATCCAACACTTGAATCTGAGGAAGACCTAACAGGCCCCTAACCACATCATACTCGTGAGGATTCGTCTTAACAAAAAGAAAAATACTACGATCAAATAATATCTTCAAGGGATTCAAAATAACAGAATACCCCCTCAAAACTCCCCTCTCAAACAACCCATTAATCACCCTAGCAACATAATTTCGGCTTTTCCCCAGCCTCTCCGCCAAATTCTTCACACCGAGAGAAGAATCCTTCAACAAAAGATTCAAAACCGCCTCTTCCAAAGCATCTAACCGCATAAAAACCACACAAAACAAGCCGATTTAAAAGCAAATTATGACAAACAATATATATAAACTTTATAAGTTTACCCCACAAGAAGAAAAACAAAAACACCACAATGGGAGAAAAAAATTATGGCACAAACACAAAAAGGAGATAAGTACGAAGTCAAAGACCTAAAACTAGCACCAGGCGGACGAGCAACAATCGAATGGGCAGAATCAAGAATGCCCGTACTTATGCAAATAAGAAAAAGATTCCAAAAAGAAAAACCACTCAAAAACACCATAGTAGGAGCATGCCTCCACGTAACAAAAGAAACAGCGGTACTTGCAAAAACTCTAAAAGCTGGAGGAGCAGAAGTCTACCTTTGCGCCTCAAATCCCCTATCAACACAAGACCATGTAGCCGCGGCACTAGTAGAAGAAGGAATAAACACATTCGCTTGGAAAGGCATGGACTACGAAGGCTACTACCGAGCAATAGCCAACGTTATTAAAGGAGAACCGAACATCACACTAGACGACGGCGCCGACCTAGTATCAACCCTAATCAAGCTAAAAAGAGGAGAAACTGGCGAGGAAATCAAAATAGTCAAGAAAATTCTCGGAAGCCGTACAGACTGGGCGGACAAAGTATGGGCCGGAGCCGAAGAGACCACAACCGGCGTAATCCGCCTCAGAGCCATGGCAAAAGATAACGTGCTATTATACCCAATTATAGCTACAAATGATACCCCCACGAAATGGGAAACATAAACACCACCCGTGTTTAAGCCCAAATTTGACAACTTGTGGGGAACTGGACAAAGCACCATAGACGGTATACTAAGAGCAACAGCAGACCTCATCGCGGGCAAAATTTTTGTAGTTGCAGGATACGGTCACTGCGGTAGGGGTGTAGCGCTAAGAGCAAAGGGACTAGGAGCGAGAAGAGTCATCATCTGTGAAATAAATCCCCACCGAGCACTAACAGCCGCCTTAGAGGGCATGGAAGTAATGCCCATGAGCGAAGCCGCTGAGGTAGGAGACATTTTCGTAACCGCCACGGGATGCAAGAATGTTATAAATGCTGAACATATGAAAAAGATGAAAAACGGGGCAGTAATGTGTAACACAGGCCACTTTAATGTGGAAATAAATATACCTGATTTGGAAAAAATAAGCGTCAGCAAGAGAGAAATAAGACCACTAGTCGATGAGTACACACTGGAAGATGGAAGAAAAATCTATCTGCTCGCCCAAGGCAGGCTCGTGAATCTTGCATGTGCCGAAGGACACCCAAGCGAAGTTATGGACATGAGCTTTTCGGATCAGGCTTTGGCTGTGGAGTGGATTGTTAAGAATAAGGATAAGCTGTCTGGGATGGGTAGTGTGGTTTTGGATATTCCTGAGGAGATTGATAGGACTGTTGCAGAGTTGAAGTGTAAGGCTATGGGTCTTAGATTGGATGTTTTGACCCCAGAACAGGAAGCGTATTTGTCAGGTTGGGCTGAAGGAACCTAGTTCTTACTTTCCTATTTTTATTTTTGTTTGTGTTTTTGGTGGCTTTTTGTGGGTCTTTGGCTTTTTGGTTTTTTGTTATTGCGGAGTTCAGTCTTTATTGGGGCTTTTTTCTCTTTAAAATTGATAAAGAAGCTCTAGTTGGCTTGCCTTTAAAGTAGGAATAGAAGTGTTATTGGGGTAGGGTTCTGGGTTAGCCATTGGTTTACTAGCTGGTGTAGGTAGATTCCTATGTATTGGGTTACTCCGCCCGAAATTTCGATGATTATGGGGATAATAAGGTGCCACTTGGAGGAAACTCCTATTAGGAGGAGGCTTATCATTATTCCTACTAGGTAGGAGAGACGGTGGTGTGAGATGGTGAGCAGTGCTAGGTTCAGGACGAGCATACCTACTCCAATCATTAGTAGTATGCCAAAAATTGTGTTGAGCAGATTATAGGTCAGAGGGTTGGTAAGAAGCCAGTAAACATCTATCATGGGGATCCTCTCTATTGTATTTTTGTGAAGGAAAGGATATGAACCCCGCGAAAATTAAAAGGCTTGGTTTCATTTTTTGGGGATGTAGGAAAGTTTTAATTACGTTTTTATGATTAGGTTCTGCAGATATTTATTTGGCAGTTGATTGTTGATGTTTGTGGTTGGATGTTGATGATAATTGGAGGAGAATCTGATGGATACTGAAGAAAAGGTTCAGCGTGTCTTACGTGGCTTGAGTGAAGTTATCACTGTCGAGGATCTACGGAATTTATTTGAGGTAGACAACCACCCTAAGGCTTACATAGGTGTTGAGCCTTCTGGATAAACCTTTTAGGCTTTCTAGGGTTCCAGAATATTTCATTTGGGCTGGGTGGTTTGGGCTTGGAAGGTTCAGGATTTGATTCTTTGCGATGTGGATATGCATGTTCTCGAAGCAACTTGGCATGCGAAGATTAACGACAAATTTGGTGGAAACATGAATACCATACACACCTGTGCAAAGTACATTGAACACTGTTTACAAGCGTTGGGTGTAGATATTAGCAGGGTTCATTTTCCAAAGGCTGAGGATCTTATGGATAGTTTGGATTATTGGGCGACAGTGATAAACATTGCTAAAAACACTACGCTGGCCCGCATTAAGAGAGCTATGAGCATAATGGGCCGCAAAGTAGATGATGCGGAATCTGATTATTCAAAAACACTTTATCCTTGCATACAGGTAGCTGACATCTTATACGCCGGTTTTAAGCTGTGTCTGGGCGGAACCGACCAGAGAAGAGCTCACATATTGGCGAGGGAGTTGGCTCCTAAGTTCGGCTTGGATTGGAAGCCGGTAGCTATTCACACACCTCTCCTCATAGGCCTAGAGGGATTATCAAGGATGGAGTTTGAGGATATGAGCGAGGATGTTTTAATGGAGGCCAAGATGTCGAAATCCAAACCTCAAACAGCAATTTTTATACATGATAAGCCAGAGGAAATTAGGAGTAAAATTTCTGCTGCTTTTTGCCCACCGAAACAGGTAGAATTCAATCCAATAATGGAAATAAATAGGCTTCTTCTCTTTTCCAGAGAAGGTTTTACTCTTCATGTAGAACGTGAGGAAAAATTTGGAGGAGATATAGATTTTGAGAGCTTTGATGAATTGAAATCTGCTTACAGCGCCGGTAATCTTCATCCTCTGGACTTGAAACGGGCTACTGCGGAGGCCCTCATTGAACTGTTGAAAAATGTTAGGCAACATTTTGAAAAGAATAGTGAAGCCCGTAACCTTTTGGAAACATTAAAAAAGGCTACAGTAACCCGGTGACAAACTTTATCGCGTAGAAGTGTAAGAAAACTTTATTTTGTTCGGCTTTTAACATTGTGTTCAAGAGAGTTTGTCATTTGTTTTCCTTTGCTGATTGGATGGCTGATTATGCCCTGTAACAATTTGCATGAAGAATTGGAACAGTTTATATCAAAGCTTAGAACAATCTCTGAAAACGGTACCCCCATTATTGTGGAGGGCTATAAGGATGAGAGAAGCTTAAGAGAACTAGGGGTTCGAGGAATAATTCTTAGATTATCTGGAAGAAAACTCATAGAAGTCGCTGAAGAACTTGCCAATTATGAGGATTTCCTGATTCTAACCGACTTTGATCGCAAAGGACAAGATATGGCGCTGCGCCTCTTGAAGTATCTAGATCACCACAAGGCAGAGTTAACGCTGAGTTTCAGGAGAAGATTTAAAAATTTAACCTCAAAAGTCACCTGCGCCATAGAAGGATTAGCATCCTCATATTTCACTCTTCAAAACCAAAACAATAAAAACATGGAATTCAAAGTTGAAAAATTCTTTTAATGACAAATGGGAGAAAGACATAATTATATCCGAAAGTACGTTAATGTTGAAAATGGTACGTCATTATGTTAAAGCTTAATTAAATAAACAATCACTCTTACAAAATTTCAATCATAACACACTTTTATTACCTTATTTCATTATGGAGGTGACGCTTATATGGTTAATCGAAATGAGTTTAGCACAACAAAGTACATTATAAAAGCTAAAATAGAAGTAGACGGAGTTGTTGAAAAACCAGACGTTGTGGGAGCAATATTTGGACAAACCGAGGGGTTGCTGGGCTCTGAACTTGACCTGCGTGAGCTACAGAGAACTGGGCGAATAGGGAGAATAAAAGTTACAATAGAGTCCCATGGAGGCAAATCAACGGGAACGGTAATAATTCCCTCAAGCCTTGACAAAGTAGAAACTGCAATGCTAGCAGCTGCTGTGGAATCCGTCGACAGAGTAGGACCATGCACTGCTCATGCAACCTTAGAGATAATCGAAGATGTACGAGAGGTTAAAAGAAGAAAGATAGTTCAGAGAGCAGCAGATATTATAAGAAAATGGTCCGAAGAAGTGTCGCCTGAAAGTCAACAACTCACAGACGAGGTTTTGGATGCAGTTCGAGTAGCTGAAATCACTAAGTACGGTCCTGAAGAACTACCAGCGGGACCAGCCATAGACAGCTCTGACGATATAATAATAGTTGAAGGGCGGGCGGATGTTCTTAATCTTTTGAGATGCGGCTACAAGAACGTTATAGCGATGGAAGGAACAAGTATACCAAAGACTATAATCGATCTTAGCAAGAAAAAAACGATCACGGCCTTTCTAGATGGGGATAGGGGAGGAGACCTGATTTTGAAGGAATTACAGCAAGTAGCGGATATAGATTATGTGGCCCGCGCCCCTCCAGGAAGGGAAGTTGAAGAACTCACCCAAAAGGAAGTGGTTAAGGCTCTGAGAAACAGACTGCCTGTAGAGCAATTAGAAGCGGAAGAACCCAAAAAGAAGGAGAAGGAAAAGGAGAAAAGAAAAGAGCAGGAAAAAGAAGAGAAAAAGGAAAGAGGGTGGGAAGAAAAAAAACCCAAAAGGACTGAAATTCCTCCCAAAATTAAGCTTCCAGAACAGATTCTAAACTACCTGCCTAACATAAAAGCCTCAAATAAGGCTATACTTTTAGGGAAAAACTTGGAATTAATGGAGGAAATGGATGTATCTTCGTTGGCAGAGCGCCTGAAAGAAGTGGGCTCGGTTAGAGTTATCATTTTTGATGGAATTATTACTCAGAGGTTGGTAGACCTAGCTCAGGATAAAGGGGTGGAGTATATTTTAGGGGTAAGACAAGAGAATGTTACAAAGAAACCCTTAAATCTAAAGATTGTAGAGTTCAACGAGGTAATAACTTAAAAATTTGGACCCAGTTAGAAACTGTAGGGTGAGAAATTTTTGAAGGAAAAAAGTGAAAAGATTCGACATATTTCTACTTCCGTTCGTGAAGAGCCTTTAAAAAAGAAGGAACGAATGCAATATCTTTCCGTGGTGGAGCTGCAGCCATCAGGTTTTCCTTTCCGGCTTGTGGGAGAGGAGCCCCCTATAGCCTTATTGACCGACGACGCTGAACTGTTCCAAGCGTATGCTAGGGAACAGTGGGCTGGTATTTGTGTTAAGAAGGGGGATTACCTATTTGACCAACTAGTTTTCCCAGATTTCGCCTTTAAAGTTTCCGACGCTCAGCCAGCTCGGGGAAGAATAGGTTTTTCCACACGTTTCATTCTTAAGAGGAAACCCTTCAGTGAGGAGAAGAGACCGTCAATTCGTTTTTCAGATGTTATAGGTCAAAACGAAGCCAAAAGCAAGTGTCTGATAATCAAAAAATACTTGGAAAATCCGAAAGCTTTTGGAGACTGGGCGCCGAGAAACATTCTTTTCTATGGGCCTCCAGGAACGGGGAAAACAATGCTGGCTCAAGCACTGGCTAACGAAACAAATGCACCCTTCTATTTAATTAAATCCACAGATTTGATAGGAGTTAATGTTGGTGACGCTTCAAGAAGAATACACTCTGTTTTCAAAATAGCATCAGACAATGCGCCTAGCGTCATATACCTCGACGAAATTGACGCTATAGGGTTAGACCGCAGCTTCCAAAACATAAGAGGGGACGTATCAGAGGTAGTTAATGCTTTGTTGGGGGAGCTGGATGGATTAACCGCGAATTTTGGCGTAGTATGTATAGGAGCTACAAATAATCCAGTCATGTTAGATAAGGGGATCAGAAGCAGATTCGAAGAAGAAATCGAGTTCAAACTTCCCAACGCTGAAGAACGGGAACAAATCCTTAGACTCTACATATCAAAAATGCCTTTGCCGGTAAAGGCAGACATTAAAAAGATAGTTAGAAACACTGAAGGCTTCTCTGGTAGAGACCTTAAAGATAAAATCCTTAAAGCAGCGCTCCACAAAGCCATACTTCAAGAGGAAAAATGTGTAACACAAGACATAATAGACGCCATACTTAAACAACTCAATGACAAGTCGCCAAAAGAAAAACCCAAAATGTTCACTTAAATATTTAAATTGTTAAACCCCAAAAGGTCTATAAACTGTTTTCTACAGGTTAACAGGTGCAAGCCTTGAAAATCATCGGCCTTGTGGGAATGCCGGGCAGTGGAAAAACATTAGCAGTAAATGTAGCAAAAAGCTTGGGTATACCTGTAATATCAATGGGAGACATGGTTCGGGAGGAGGTAAAATCAAGGGGCCTAGAAGAAACACCTGAAAACGTAGGCTATGTATCTAAGGATTTGAGGGAAAAGGAAGGCCCCCAAGCTGTTGCCCAAAGGACACTCGCCAAAATTAAGAAGGAGAAGGCCCCCGTGATTCTTGTTGAGGGAATTAGAAGCCTCCAGGAGATAGAGTTATTCAAGACATTCACTTCCGACTTCACACTAATCGCTATACATTCATCGCCCAAAACCCGTTACCGACGTTTAATTGAAAGAGGGCGGTCGGATGATGCCAAGGATATCAGAATCTTTCAGGAAAGAGACCTCAGAGAAATAAATTATGGAATAGGATCGGCAATCGCTCTTGCAGATTACATGATAGTAAACGAGGGCAGCGAATCAGAACTGATGAGAAAAGTTCAAACAATTCTAGAGGAGATAATGCAATGATAGAATTGGAAATCGAGACCCCAGTATACCCCACTGAGAGTAGAGACAAGGTGGAAAAAGCTCTAAAATCCGTCGTGGACACAACCTACACTTTTTCAGAAGGTGTTGGAGTGAAGTTTCTTCACGGCAAAGCTCAAGGTCTGGAGGGACTTGTGAAACTTCATCAACGCCTAAGGGAGCAACTCATAGTTGAATCGGCAAGAAAAATTTTGGTAAGAAACATAGTTGGAAATACAGTAACATTCTACCTACACAAACAGGCAGCCTTTATGGGAAAAATACACTTCTGCCAACCAGAATCGGAATCCCCGATGGGGGCCATAAAAATAACAATAACAAGCAACAACATAGGGGAACTTGTGGACTGGCTTGCGCCAAAAACTGTTGAGGGTAAGCCTTTAGAGAGGCCTCCACCAACAGACTGTTAAAAAGGGAAGAAATAAAAGTGGTAGGCATAAAACTAGGCGTCTCAACTATGCCCTTTATAAAAAGTCACTTCGACGAAATTGTGAAAACAATTGAAAACATTCCAGAAAATTTAGAATTGGACTGTTGTGAAATCATTGAGGAGGGGTTTCATTTTTTAAACTCAGAACGAATAAAAATGCTAAAGAATGCCGCTTCAACATCCAAAATAAGTTATACAGTCCACGCTCCCTTCGCAGGGATCAATTTGGCTTCGCCAGAGCCTCTCCAATCGGTTCTGCTAGATTTCATGGATAAGTCACTTGAAAGGAGCTACACCTTAGAGGCTGAAATATTTATAGTGCATCCGGGGCTGCTTTCACCCTTCACGATTCACTTCCCCGAATTAGCTTGGCATAGCCTAAAAAACGCAATAAGGCACCTATGTAAGCTTTCAGACGCTTTGGGCTCTCCTAAAATTGCAGTTGAAAATATGGCGCCACCCTATCCTTTTCTGGTTTCTCAAAGTCAAGATGTAGAGAGGCTGTTTCAAGAACTTGAAGATTGTGAATTTGGTTTGTGCTTGGACATTGGACACGCTCAAAAATCAGGGGGAGTGAAAACCTTTCTTAAGCATGTGGAACAGTACGTAACACATGTGCATGCTCATGATAACATTGGGGATAAGGATGCTCACCTGCAAGTTGGAAAGGGAACCGTTGATTGGAAATACGTTGTCAGCACGCTTAAAAAACTAAATTTTAGAGGATACATTGTTGTTGAGAATACTACCTTAGACGATGCTTACGATAGTATACGCTTTTTAAAAACAATTATTAACCGCTAGGTTTTCTCGGTACTAGTCCAAAACTATCTCCATAAGGTCTTCTCCCAAGATGCTGTTGTGAAAAACTTTTTTAGCTTGTTCCAAAAGTTCGTTGGAGTTTTTGTATCTTGAACTTATATGGGTGAGAATCAATTTTTGCACCCCCGCTTCTTTAGCCACTTTTGCGGCTTGGGTGGTTGTGGAGTGCTTTGTCTCTACTGCCTTTTCTTCTAAGTCTTCTCCATAAGTGCTATCGTGTATTAGGATAGTGGCGCCTCTACTTATTCGTTTAACTGAGTCGCAGGGGGGAGTATCTCCTGAATAAACGATTTTTCTTCCAGGTCTTGGAGGATCCACCACTTGGTTTGGCTCTATCCTTCTCCCATCTGGGAGTGTAACTTTTTCACCATATTGTAATTTTTTCCATAGGGGGCCCATAGGTATTCCTAAAGCTCTAGCTTTTTCAGGATGGAATTTACCTGGCCTATCCTTTTCGATAAAGGCAAAGGCAAAAGAATTGTTGTGCTCTGTTTTGGCACATTCAACCGTGTAGAGGCTCGTCTCACATACTACCCCCTCAGTAACCTCTTTAATATGCACGTTAAATGTGAGAGTAAATTCCACTGTCGTCTTTATGGCTTTAACGAAATCAGCAATGCCTTTTGGACCAAATATGTGGAGGGGTTTCTCCCGATTCATGAGCGAAAGTGTTTGCAATATTCCGGGGATACCCATTATATGGTCTCCGTGAAGGTGGGTGATAAAAATTTTGTTAATTCTGCTCACACTTAAATTTGCCTTCTCCATCTGTCTTTGTGTTCCCTCCGCACAGTCGAACAAAATAATTTCTCTATTTATTTTTACGGCGATTGCCGGAAGGTTTCTATCAGCAGTAGGCATTCCGCCAGAAGTTCCCAGCAATATGATTTTCAGCAACTTTCATTTCCTCAGCACTATAATTTGGCGTGTTAAACTCTTGTGTACCGGTATCAAATGTTTTTCTATTATTCGAAAACTTGTTCCCAAAATAGATTCGTCAACATTGACTGTTAAGGGGGTGCCCATACAGATGTATCCTGCTGAACTAGATAGTTTATCTAATTCCTGTAAGAAGAATTCAATTAGTTTTTCGGGGCGGACGCCTTTGGTGGAGGCCGATCCTCCGTAGGGTGGATCCGTTGCTATGCTGTCAAATTGGTTGAGGGGGAGGTGTTTGGCGTCTGAAAGTATAATGTTCCAGTTGACTATGTTGAAGTGTAGGAGATTCCTTTTTGCACCTTTAACCATTTTTTTGTCTATGTCGGAACCTATGGTTTTGCAACCCATGAGGCCCGCCTCAATTAGAAGACCTCCTGCTCCACAGAATGGATCCAAGAAGACTCCTTTGGGTCGAGCTCGAGAGAGATTAACCATAGCTCTGGCGAGATGGGGATTCATGGAACTGGGAATAAAAAAAGGCCTGAATTTTGCCTTCCTGAGACCTAAAGCTTTCCTTTCGGATTCCCTGACACTTATCCCAAACAGGAATATGTCTTCCGTTAAAACGCCATAAAATAACTTGTCAGGATTTTCAAGATTGGCCCTTGCCCCCACCCTCCTATGAATGAGGGCGCCAATTTCTTTTTCTAAAAGAAGTGAGCTCACTTCCGGTGAATAATTTTTTATGCGTTTCACTCTAACGGCAAAGGTTTCTTTGGCTGAGATGTGTTTCTGAAAATCTACGTCTCGAAGTGAAGCCATTATCTGGTTGAAGTCTGCTTCACATTTAAGCAGTGAAATGCAGCATCTATGAACCATTGCGGCACGCTCAGCTATTCTTTGGCAACTCTCCTCCTCTGCTTTCAAAAGTAGTACTTGGTCATATTTTTCTGCTTTGTAGTCCATGTTCAGGCTTTCAAGGATTGCTAAGCACTCAGCAGCAGCTATTGTTTTGGTTTCTCCAGATAGAATGTAAAAATGGTTTTTAATCACTCTTTTAACGCCTCAGCGATAATAGGAGCTACGGACACTAAGCTAACATCGCTAGGAACTGTGTCGGTTGCAATTATTTCAGTTACTCCTGCATTAAGAATCCTAAACCGGGAGTCCCCCACCAAGATGGCGTGAGTGCATGCGGCATAAATTTTAGCGGCGCCTTGATTTTTGGCAATTTCGATGGCTTTAACCATGGTTCCGCCAGTACTGATAATGTCATCCACTACGACCACATCGCGGTTGATGACATCAATTTCTCTACTCTTGGTTTCGATTTCACCTGTGTGTTTATCTCTAAACTTGCTGAGAACCACATATTCAGCGCCTAAAAATTCTGCAAGACTTTTAGCCCTATTCATAGCTCCTTCGTCTGGGGAGATAATGACAGGTTTCGTCAGTTTATACTTGTTTAAGTATTCGCCCAGAAGGGGAATAGCGCTTAAGTCTCTTACGGGAATACTGAGATAATCAAAAAGTCTCTTGTTATGAATATCGACTGTTAGTATTTCGTCGGCTCCCGCATTCTGAATTATTTTACAAATTATTTTTCCACTCACCGCTTCGCCGGGAAGAAATCTTTTGTCTTGGCGGGCGTAAGCAAAATAGGGAATAACTGCGGTAACCTTTGATACACCCAATTCTTTTAGAGTTTCAATTATGAAACAGAGCTCAACTATACCTTGATCAGGGTTCGGGGGTATCGTGGATTGAACCACAATAGCGTGGCGGTTTTTTGGCTCCTCTTTAATTCTAATGTATTTCTCGCCGTCTGGGAAGGTCTTAAACTCAATGGGAATAGCTCCACATTTTAAACATCTAGAGATACGCAGACCCAAGAGTTGCGAACTAGGACCAGGCACTACTACTTTTTCGAGCAACATTCATCAACTCTTCTCTAAACACATCTACTCAATTTTCTAAAAAGCTCCGTTTAACAGGGGATAACTCACAAATATTTAAAGGCTGTTTATCTTTATTCCAGAGATATTAAAAATATTTTAGGTCAAATAAGCTCAGAAAAATATGTATATAATATCAAATTTTGAACGGCGGCAAATCTGGTTCCAATATCTTAAAAGTTAGAAAGTGTATATGTATCTAGAAAAAGTTCCAATTTTGGTGAAACTTTTGCTAAAGGAAACAATGATTTACGAGAAGCTTGATAATAACATGGTAAAATGTGGGATTTGCCCCCACCGCTGTCTAATTAAACCCGGAAAGAGGGGAAAATGTAAAACAAGAGAAAACATAGATGGAGTTCTCTACTCCCTTGTTTATTCCTCAATATCTGCTATGGCTAATGACCCTATTGAGAAAAAACCTCTGTTCCACTTTTATCCAGGAAGCACCGCATTTTCTATATCAACGGTGGGATGTACTTTTCATTGCCACCACTGCCAAAACTGGAGCATCTCTCAGGCAGAGCCCGAATCTGGCTTAACTAGAGAGTTTTCACCAGAAGAAATTGTCTCAGCAGCTAAGAAAAGTGGTAGCCGTTCTATCGCATACACCTATAATGAGCCCTTCGTTTTCTACGAATTCGTCTACGATACTGCAAAGATTGCACATAAAAACAACATAAAAAATATTCTAGTTACAAACGGGTATGCTACACCTGAGGCCATAGAAAAAATAGCTCCCCTAATAGATGCAGCAAACATTGATGTGAAAGCGATGAGCGAGGAATTTTACAGAGAGATATGTGGGGCGCGGCTTCAACCAGTATTGGACGCCGTCCTTCTTATGAAGGAGAAGGGCATTCATATAGAAATTACTTATCTTATAATCCCTCAGAAAAATGATAGCGTAGATGAGATAAAGAAATTTGTAGAATGGGTGAAGGGCAATTTAGGACTGGATGTACCTATCCATTTCTCCAGGTTTTATCCCCATTACAAAATGAAAAATCTTAGCCCCACCCCAGTTCAAACAGTTATCAAAGCTAGAGAAATTGGGCAAAAAGCAGGACTGCACTACGTCTACTGTGGAAATATACCGGGAGAGGGAGAGAACACGTATTGCTATAATTGTAACCAATTAATAGTTGGACGATGGGGATACGTAATAGAGGAGTACAAACTTGCCAAAGGCAATACGTGTCCAAACTGCGGAGCGAAGATAAACATAATTGGAGAATGGGAATAGTTCCCCCCAAATGTTTAGGATACTGGGCGCCAGATAATTCCTAGTTCATCCGCAGTTTTATATGCTTCCTCCATTTCATCGCTAGTCACTCTTCTACATATATCTGCATATTCCTTCCTTCTTGGTACCTCGTGTGTTGGGTGATACTGTTCCATTATGTTAACTAAAGCTTTAGGACAATTTTTAGCCACCCATTCAAGCACTGGTTTGGTGCAACATTCAACGTGTCCCGGTAAAACTAGGTGCCTTATTATCATACCAGATGTTCCAGGTTCCACGGTCTCATCATAGGCCATCTTGTGATTTCTTGAAACGACTTCCCAGTAGTTAGAAACTTTACTCAACCTCTCCGCGCATTGATTATTTCCATATTTAAAGTCGGGGAGCCAGAAATCCATAACGTCCAGTAAAAGCTTCATACATTCTTTGGAACAGTACATGTTAGAATTCCATAGTTGCACAATGTTTGTTTTAGTTTCCCTGATGCCTTTTAAAATGTTGTAGGTGTTTGGAGTTGGATCTCCACCCACATAATTTATGTTTCTTGCACCTTCCCTCTTTAGATCTCTTGAGATTCGTGCAAGGCTCTCACCCGAAGTTTCTATACCGTTTTTTGGATTTGTGGAAATGTCATAGTTCTGACAAAACACGCATTTAAAAGTGCAACTGGAGAAGAAGAATGCACCGCAAGAGCCTTAACTCTTAAGCGTTTGTGCCTGAAGGAACTAGAGGGGCCTCTTCCCCTGTATGTATGAATGCTGAGGATACGTAAGACTCGCTACCCAGTTTACAAAATCCTTTTTCACCCTCCAGTCTATTAGCTCCACACCGTCTTTCACAGAAATGACACTGTGATAGAATCCTTCTTGCTAGTTCCACCTTAACATCCAAATAAGAAATCTTTGGCGAATCCATGTTTCCCAGTTCCAGTTCACCTGCATCAATCCGCCTCAAGACACTTCTAAAAACACCACTTATTCTATCATGTTCATCCCAAAGCTTGCCCAGCTCCGCATCTAGCTCCACATCTACACCTACTTTTAAAGCTATCATAAACTTAGCATAAAGCCTATCATTGAATACCTCATAGTACCTCCAAAGCCTCTCACGAACTATACCGTTATCCCAAACACGGTAAGCATCTGGGCGAATTAGTTTCCACATATTTTAACACTCCAACTCTTTAAGTTCTTAATAAAACAGACACAACAAGTAAATATAATTTTTACACAAAACCCCAAATATTTGCGGTTGTAATGAGGGAGTGCAGACTTATTCGGCTCCATTTCCCCTCAAACAGACTCTATAATAGCTTACTAGAAGCCAATTTTTGAAGCTTAAATGAACTATTCTACATCACCATTAGAATGTGGGAAAATACTTAAATGTATATTAAAGCATCAGAAATGAGGATTATAATTTAAAAAGTTATGGATGGCAGATATTCACGCTGTTCAATTTGAGAACCGAATAGGGTCATTTCTAAAAAGAGTATTGGAGGCTAATTTTTTGACCTGTCACGTCTTGGTGGGCGGCTTCTTCGGAGACGAAGGAAAAGGGAAAATTATTTCCTACCTAGCTATAAAGGATAATGCTTCAATATGTGTAAGGGCAGGTGTTGGTACAAACGCGGGACACACAGTCGAATACAAAGGTAAAACCTACAAGTTGAGACAGATATCAAGCGGATTCGTCCAAGAAAAGGCCAAAATACTAATCGGACCCGGCGTACTAATTAACCCTGACATTCTAAAAAAGGAGATAGAGGAAACAGGAGTGGGGAACAGAATAAAAATTGATGGGCAGTGCGCAATAATCGAAGCAAAACACATCGAAGAAGACAGAGGGTCCTCGTTCCTCAAAGAGAAGATTGGGAGTACCGGAAGCGGATGCGGACCTTGTAATGTGGAGAGAGTAATGAGGCGGGCTAAACTGGCAAAGGACATCCCAAATCTTTCTCAGTATATCACAGATGTCCCATTGGAGGTTAACACCGCCATCGATGAGGGTAAACATGTTTTAGTGGAGGGAACTCAAGGCACGTTCCTCTCACTATACCACGGTACTTATCCCTTCGTGACTAGTAAGGATACCACCGCATCTCAAGCTTGTGCAGATGTGGGTGTGGGGCCAACCAAGGTAGACGAAGTTTTCGTTGTTTTCAAGTCGTATACTACTAGAGTTGGAGCAGGACCTCTCAGTGAAGAATTGTCTGAGGAAGAAGCTAAAAAGAGGGGGTGGTTTGAAACTGCAACAGTGACTGGAAGGAAAAGAAGAGCGGCGCCCTTCAACTTTGAATTGGCAAAAAGAGCCGTCATGCTAAATGGCGCCACACAGGCCGCCTTGACGAAACTTGACGTAATCTATCCAGAATGCGCTGGAGCTAGGTCTATAGAAGACCTGTCCAAAGAGGCCCTCTCCTTCATAAGAAAAATTGAGGAAACAATAAAAATTCCCGTAAGCCTCATAGGAACAGGGCCTAACACCATGGATATAATAGACCTCAGAGAAGCATAATTCTTGATAAAAACGTAAGGGGTATTATGAAATTAGAGCTTCTCTTTAGAAGTGGTGAGCTGTGGGACTTCTTTTGACATGAAGTTTCTTAAGGCTCTTATTAGTGCATCGACCCCCTCTATCATTGATATTGCTACAGGAATGCGCTCCACTTCTGCTATTTTTACAGCAAGGGGGTCTAGTTTCTTTGGTCCATGAATTATAAGTAGGGATGGCTTCAATGAGCGGGTGGTTCCCATCTGGCTAGTTTTAATAGCCACCATAGAAGCTCTTCCACTAATCACATTTGTGAATATGGCGGCACGCTGGGGCGTAGCTCCATAGAGTTTGAGAAGCTGTTCGGAGGAAAGATTGACTATGGCGTTGATGACGTCAATAGCGGTGTATCCATATATCGGTTGGCTTATCAGATCCTTGTTTACAAGTACTTCGCATTCCAAGTATTCGCATAAAACCTCAGATTTGATGGCGTATGGAAACTCTCTAATATCTAGAATGATGTCTGAAGGAATTTCCTTGGTTATAATTCTAGTCAAACCATTAACTACTTGGCCGCCCTTCAGGTCGTCTAGATAGACTAAGGCCTCAACAAATTTTTTAATGGTGTCTATCCTGGGGGAAACCCTTCTACCACTCTCATAGTCACTAATCACTGAGGGGGAGAGTCCAAGGATATCCGCTAGGTCCTTTTGAGGAATCTGAAACTTTTCTCTCCACTTTCTCATCACTTTGCCTGGATCATCAGATAATGTTATTTCTCCGGCAATGCTCTGGCATAAACTTTTTTTACCTTCATCGATGGAGCTACGCATAGACTATGAACACTCCTTTGAAAAATAGTTTAATGGTTTAAAGCATTTATGGGATAGAATATAAGTCTTTCGACGAATGTTGAAAAAAATTCTAATATTGTCGAATAGACCCTCTATAAAACGGCAATATTATTTGGGAAATTTATAGGTCAAACTTTTTTATAAATAAAATCTGTTTTAAATTGTTTAAAATTTTTATGCTGATTTTTTCAAAATTTTTAAATAGTATTAGAAAATTTTATCAGTTTTGTGTTATTCTTCTTTGTATTTATTGGAGCTTTTTTATTATGTTATCGAGATTATCGATATCAGATTTGAGCACGTTTTGAAGATGCTTCAAAGCGAAATTGTGATCTTCATCTGTTAGTGCGGCCACACAGTCCCTTGGAACTATTACTTTGTATCCGAGTAGGGTGGCGCTGCTACCCGTGTGTAGAATGCAGATATCGGTACACACTCCCGTTAATACCACCGTGTCTATTTTCTTACTTTTTAGAATTTTTTCTAGGTTCGTTCTAAAGAAACCGTCATAGGTTTTTTTCTTAACTATTATGTCCCCCTTCTGGGGCTTTAGCTCATCTATAACTTCAGAACCTTTAGTTTTTTCTACAGCGTGTGGTGGCCATATTTGGAATTCTCGATCATCAGGGTCATGGCTATCCGCTATGAATATTACGGGGATTTTTTTGTTCCTTGCATGTTCTATGAGTTTCTTTATAGGGGTTATTATTTTCCTTCCAGCAGAACATTCTAGGGGTGCTCCTTCCAGAATAAAATCATTTAGCATATCTATGACCAAGATTGCAGGCTTCATTTCTCAGCCTCCTCCAAATTTTTTAATTTTTTCTACGAATAACTCGAGACTGCACTCAAAAGCTCCTACAGGATACTCCAAATCAAAATTATTTAACACTTCTGGGTGAATTTCACCAACGTGTCCTATGATTTTTCCATCAGCTTCGATTGAAGCCACCCGTCCCTCCATGAAACTTGGGTGGGAGATTGGGCGGAATTTCCACTGTTTACATCCTAATTCTCTTAGGAGGGCCTCTGCGATAGCCTTTATGTCAGTGAATCCCACCTCAGTGTCGGTAATGGCTGCTGCGACGTTTAGTTGGCGTCGAGCACTAGTTTCAGCTTCGGGATCATAAAATACAATGTCGCCCACCTCAAATATTTTTTGAGGAAGGGCCTCGTGCTTGTTAATTTTTAGAATCTTAATTAGTCCTGGAAGTAGGGCATCTCTAACCATGTTAAATTCCACACTCACAGGGTTAAGCAGCTCTACTGGTTTACCTTTCGTTCGCATGTAATCATAGTGTTCTCTAAAATTTGTTAACGTGAAGCTAATAACTTCATTAAGCCCCAGCCCCACCAGCACGCTTTTTACAATGTTTGATAATTTCTGGTAGGGATGAGCTTCAGCAATAGTCAAGGTTTTGGGAAAAGTTGGTTTCAAATTATAAAGGCCATAACCTATAGCTACCTCTTCCACAAAGTCTACTTCGTGCATAATATCGTGGCGATATGCTGGAACACGCACATTTATCTTGCCACCATTGTACTCTGCTTCCATACGAACTTTTTCTAGGGATTTAATAATTTCTTGTATGGAAAGTTCTAGTCCCAGTAAGCGGTTTACATAATCAGGATGTATCGACCAAGTTTTGGGTGTGAGGTCAGGTGTTGTGATAACTTTGTCAGAGTATTCTACTTTCACACTCTCTATTTTAGCGCCCCCCTCTGCTAACGAAGTTACGAGAATGTTTAGTGTACTGGTAACATCTTTCATTGTAGTCCCAGTTACATCTATGAAAAGATTTCTAGTTTCCTCTGTGAGTTGGGTCAAAATGCCATTAATTATGGGGGGGAAGGATAAGACGTTGTTGTTAACATCGGTGATGATGGGATACTTGGGTTTTCCCTCCATTATGTGGGCGTAGTCCCTACCCTTTGGATGTTTCATCAAAATTTCTCTAGGAGTAAGTTCCACCGCCCAGTTAAGAGGAATAAATTTTATTCCCTCAGGATCCACAGCTCGATACTCGAAGGGGGGTTTAACCTTGTCAAAATCATGAATCCCTATAGAAGATTTTACCCTATCTCTACCTATAGCCCAATGCAGGTCTTCTTGCATTCCTATAAGTTCAACTATGTTTTCATTGTTAAGTGAAACATTCCTAACTATTGCACAGACTATGTATGGTCTAATCTCTGCTAATGCTGGATCCACCCTCACTACTACGCCGCTCTCGGTAATCTTGTATTTTGGAAGCCCAGTCTCTATTTCCATAAATCCTCGGAGAGCCCGAGCAATTCCTTCCTGGCTTGAAAAGTCTGGACGATTAGGATTATATTCGACCTTAAGATAATCTTGTGCCTTCTCTTCAATGTCCAGTCCCAGCCAGGGAACATTCTTTTCAAGTTCATCGGAATCAATTTTTCTTCCCAATAATTCACTCATTCGATTGCAAGTTAGGGTTATTACTGGAATTTTAACCTCCTCCAATAAGTTCTATAAGAGAATGGGGGTTCTTCTAATCCACCCTAAATCGTTTTTGTAGAGATCTCTTATGTCCTCTAAACCTAGGCGAAGCATAGCGAGCCTTTCAAAACCTCCGCCCCAAGCTAGAACAGGAACTTTTACGCCTAGTGGAATCGTTACTTCGGGGCGAAAGATACCCATCCCGCAGAGTTCTATCCAACCAAACTCTTCTACGTAAACAGTGGATTGCAGTGATGGCTCTGTGTATGGGAAATAGCTGGGCCAGAACTGTACCTTCTCGAAACCTAAACGTTTATAAAACTCGGTTAAGGTTCCCATTAGGTCTCTAAGTGTCACATTTTCGTCCACAATGATACCCTCTATTTGAAAGAATTCTGCTAAATGTTTGTAGTCCAGTTTTTCGTTTCTGTAGACTCTGTCAACGGAAAAAACCTTTACTGGAGGTTCGGGGTGCTCCGCCAAGTAGCGAATTGTTGTTGCAGTAGTGTGAGTTCTCAGAATAGTTTGGCGAGCTACATTGGCATCCCATTTGTAGCCCCACCCAATTGAACCAGTTTTCCACCCATTTTCGTGGGTTTTTGACACCCTTTGAACTATTTGTTTATCCGGAAGCTTGGCGGTTTTGGGAAACTTTAGATAGAATGTATCATGCATTTCGCGTGCTGGATGATCCTGTGGTTGGAACAAGGCGTCAAAATTCCAAAAAGCGGACTCTACAAAAGGTCCCCTTATTTCGGTAAACCCCAAATTCAAAAAGATCTCTCTAATTTCGTTAATCAATTCTGCTACAGGGTGAATTTTTCCCGGGTGAATCGTTACTACTGGGGCTTCAACATCATACTTCCTAAATTTGGTACTTCGCCATTTTCCCGACTTTATGAGATCCGAAGTGAGGATGCTGACTTCCTCAACAACACTAACCCCTGATTGAGCAAGTCTTCTCCCCTCCTCAGTTATAATCAGAGAACGAACCTTTTCTTGGCGTATTTTAATTAAATTTCTTTTTTGAAGGGAATCAAGCATTTTCTTCATTTTGTTTGGAAGCTGAGATTCCTCTACCACACCTCTATCATTCAACAATTTTAATAGGTTCTCATCGTCCCCTAGAGGGGGCATCTCCTTAACACTTATGAGAGTTTCACTATCTTGTTTCTTAAATTCTGCCCAATTTTTTCTCCGAAGCCACCCCAGAGCTATTTTTAAATCCTCCTCGGAGAAACTGGCTTCTTTAGAAAGTTGGGATAAAGTGGCGTTGCCCCCCAACTTTAATACAATATTTAAAAGCCTCCGCTCCGGAAGCCCTTCTTCCACGTATTTGGAGCCCTCTTTGAGTATTTCCACGTAGAGTTTTTGTGTTTCTCTCTGCTCCACTAAACCCTTTTCGCCCAGCCATGCTGAGGCTCTAGCCACCGCAACATGGTCTAGCCCCGTTTCTTTCTCTAAATCGCTGATTGTGGTTTCACCTTTGCTCTTGTTTAAGGCTTTTAGAATTTTAAGCTCTATTTCTCGTAACTTTACCTGTTCCTTTACCATGTCTTTTCCTCCAGAGAGTAAACAACAGAGGCTGGCAACTAATTACTGGCTCAGCGTTAACCAAACGTTGAGAAATCTTAAAAAAATTTGGGTTATCCTTCTTAAGAACTCTCATAAATATTTTTGGTAACATTATAGAAAATGTTGTGAGGGGCATTTGTCAGAAGCATAGTCAAAAACAATGTATTAATAATATTTGTTTCGCATAATATTTTTGTAACTTAAAAATTGGTTTATTTCAATAAGTTTCCCTGTTCATTGATTTTTCCTTCGCGAATTCTTGTACTTGAAATGCGTTGTCCATCTTGGGCTAGAATAAGGGGTACTAGAACAATTTCTAGAGGGGGTAATCCTTTTTCTTCACGTATTATGTTAATTTTTTTAACTCCGGGCAGGGTTTCTTCGGTTGCAACCAAGGCTTCTAAACCCGCATCCATTATAGCTGGACCATAAGGATCGTCCAGGCTTATTATTTCAGCCCTATCAAGGTAACCTTCTTCTTTGAGAAAGTTCTCCAATTTTTTCTTTCTCACCTCGTAGGGTTCTATCTTGTTTGCCAGAGTCTTGTGCTGCGCCATTCTGCTTGTGGTCAGCCCAATCATTACGCGTTCGCTGACCTCGAAGGCCTTACGTATCAGAGCTTTGTGCCCAATATGAAGCCTGTCAAAAGTCCCCGAAACTCCAACTAATCTAAAACGGTAAAGCATAGTACCTTCTCCAACATTACTATTATACTGGTAACAATTATATATACATCTTCACAGAACACTTAACGAATTAAAACTATTATAGAGAGGATATAAATAATGCTTGAAGCTAATATTTTAGAGTCTTATAGAGCGGCCGGCGATATAGCGGCGAAGATTAGAGAAGAAGCCGGAAAAATCGTAAAGGAGGGGACGCCACTAATAAAAATCTGTGATGCACTCGAGAAGAGAATAATAAAGGAGGGAGGAAAGCCTGCTTTCCCACTAAACATTTCACTAAACGATGTAGCCGCCCATTACACCTCACCTCCTGATGATAAAACGACTATCCCCCCCAAGGCCCTAGTTAAAGTGGATATTGGAGTTCAGGTTGAAGGCTACATCGCCGATACAGCCGTTACAATCAGTGTAGGTAAGGTGGGAATGGAACTAATCAAGGCATCAGAACTAGCTCTCGAAAACGCACTGAAAACAATAAAACACGGAGTAAAATCTAGCAGTATAGGAGAAATTATTGAAAAAACCATAAAAGAATTCGGCTTTAAACCCATCTCCAACCTAACCGGCCATCTACTAGAAAAGTATAATCTACACGCGGGAAAATCCATTCCAAATGTGAAGACAAAGATAGGATTTGTTCTAAAGGAGGGAGAAGTTTACGCCATGGAGCCCTTCGCCACCACAGGGGAGGGAATAGTGGAAGACTCCAAGTACGCCTACATTTACCGCCTGCCCAGCCCCAAAACATCAACACAATTTTTATCATACATTGCTCGAGAGTTTAAAACATTGCCTTTCGCAGCCCGATGGCTAATCTACAAGTTTCCAAGAAACAAAATAGAGGAACTCATCAGAAAGTTTGTGTCGGCACAAATAATTCAAGCCTACCCAGTTTTAGTGGAAAGAGGGAAGGGAACGGTTTCCCAAGCTGAACACACATTTATCGTTAAAAGGAATGGGTGCGAAATAATCTCTGCTTAGTACTCCTCCTCCTTCTCCTCGATCTTAGACATGGGAACAGAGTAGATGGCACTTATGTATATTTCAGCATTACAAGCTTTGCAAGCCCCAATTTTTTTGAAAACGTAGTCACCCTTATGGAAATCTCTAACCTCCCTATAATCACAACCATAACATTTCAAAACTGTCACAGTCTTATATTCCACGGCAGGCTTGGAGCGGGAAAACAATATCATAGGATAAACCGCAATAAGAAACGCGAAAAAAGCGTATAGCAATCTCTGATTCCTAACACCCGTAAACAAGTCCCAAAAAAGATCACTCAGCGAAGGATTAAAGTAAAGATATAGTATGTACACACCAACGGCTGCGACTCCCGCCGAGAACGCAAATAAAGCCAAATTGAATATCCTTCTCCTTCTCTGCGACACAACAATCACCCAATTTTAACCTATACCTATACAGTTACCTATTCCCGCAACAATAACCGTGTCACCGGGCTTGGTGCGTTCAAGAATCATGTTTTTTACACGCTCAGCAGCTTTATAGGCCCCATCATAAATTTCTTTTTTCATAGGCGTCAAAGCTTCCTCAATAGACATTTTAATTATAACTGCATCCACAGGAACCTTCTGACTCGTTACCTCCTGCTCTATCTTAAACTTGTCAACACCCGGCCCACCAATAGCAGCCCCGACGCCCTCCACCACTTTACCAGTCTTCTCACCTTCAAATTTCAACCCGGCGTCAATCATAATAACTCTAGCAATTTTTCCGTTAGCTTCCTTAATAAGGTTAACAATAGCGTCACCTGGCTTTCCAACTCGCCCTCCCGGGCCGATGGCTCTCACAATTAATACATTTCTACCCTCGAAAGTTATGGGAGTTAAGGAAATGTCTTCAGCAATTTCACTGGACTCAGCGTTCCCATCCTTCACAAATTCATTTTTGAAAATAGAAGCAACAAGAGCGCCAGCACCGTCACCTATAGGCTGACCCTCATTAAAAGCCTTCAAAGCATTGTAATAGGCCTTAGCATACTTCATAATAAATGACAACGCAACCTGAATACTCACAATCATGGCATAATTATTAGTCTCCTTACCCATATAGTAGAAGTGCCTAATAACCAGAAACATCTGACGCAAAGCCATAGCAGCCTCAAAAGTCATATCAATATTAGCCCTCTGATCACGATCAGCCGCAGGCGCCAACTTAGCAATAAGATCATCAAACCTAGACTTCCTCACATCAAGCAGATGTTCAAGCCTCTTAAAAACACCTGAAGGATCACGCTCCACAGGCTCAATCAAAACAAACTCCATATAATCCTCCACAATAGGTGTAGGATCCTTCTCCGGCTTACCCAACTCCCTAATCATCCTAATAGTAGTCTTTTTAGCCTCCTCAGACCACTTCTCAAGCTGAGTTATAACCTCTCGAATCTGTGCCAAATACTGCATACTCTGAACTTTCAAAATTAGACCACTGAAAATCATAAATATAAAGAAGACAAATATCAGAATATTCATGATGAGAATGTATGGATCAGAATAGCCAAACGGCAACTGCAGTGAGGGAAACAACATAACCATCACACAACACTAAACCTTCACATTCGCAAAACTACTAAAACACACACATAAAAGATTTATAAGCATTCCCAGAAAAACCGCCCTAATACACCCCTAAAAAATAGAAGACACCAAAGAGAAAAAGACATCAGAGTTAGTAAAAGACAAAGTAGAAGGTGAAAATAGAGGGATTGGTCCCGCAGGCCGGACTTCCAAATATAGTGTATGGCACACTATAAACTTTGAACCAGCGACGTTGGGGCTGAGTACTATATGCACCCAGTTATCCCGGTGTCTGAGTGCCTACTGGGGTAAGCCACACTTAACGAGTGCAGCTCTACAGCCGGGCACTCTAGCCAGTCTGAGTTACTGCGGGTAAAGTTACTGCGGGACCTTTGAAGCGGCTTTTTCAGGTATGATTCCTAGATGTTTATTGTTAGATAAATTTTTCGTATTCGCTGATTTGAGTGTATATTTTTTTAAGTGGTTGGGGGATATGTTTTTAGGTTAAAGCTTTGGCTAGGGTTCCTGCTATTTCTACGACGGATATCGGTGAGGGAATGGTGGTTGTTCCAATAACGGTGTAGGCTCCGGCGGTGTATATTTTTTTGAGGGCATTGTCTACAAGTAAGGGGTGGGTGCACGCGGCGACTATTTTTTTTGCGCCTTTCTTTTTGAGGGTTTCGATGGTTTTTGCTATTGTTCCTCCTGTGGAGATGATGTCATCTATTATTACTACGTCCCTGTTTTTTACTTCTAGTTCTCTGGTTGTTATTTCGACTTCTGTGGAGCTAATTCTCTTTTTTTCCAGAACGTCGTATTCTGTTCCTAGTTGTTCTGCGGCGAGTTTGGCCCATTGTTCGGCTTCTTCATCGGGTCCTATGATTAGTGGTTTTTGTAGGGAAAGGTTTGCTCCTATGTAGTGTGCTATATCTGGAACCGCTGTGAGGTTTTTTGCGGGAATTTTGAATATTTTTCTCATATCGTCTACTCTGTGAAGGTGCATGTCGACTGTGAATATTTGGTCTGTTCCCACTGTTTCTATGAGTTTTGAAACGGTTTTGAGGCTTATTGCTTCTCCGGGGTTGAATCTTTTGTCTTGTCGTGCGTAGGCGAAGTATGGGATTACGCCTGTTACCTTTTTTGCTCCTGAGTCTTTGAGTGCTTCAACCATTAGGAAGTATTCCATTAGGTATTCGTCGGGATTTAGATACATTGATTGCACTACTACGGCCTCGACGCCGTTGAGATCTCCTTCTATGCGGATATACTTTTCTCCGTCTGGAAATCTTTTGATTTCTGTCCCGAGGAGAGTAGCATCCAGTTCTCTTGCTATTTTTATCGCTAAAACATATGAGGAGGATCCGCCTATTATTACTTTATTCATTATTATTCCCTCAAGGGTTGTTAATGGTTTAGATAAAATTTTTTATGGTTTAGTGGTGACCGTTTCCCTTGATAACTCAACGGTGGCAAAATAATTTTTCGGTTAATAAAGCTTTTGAAGAATTATGGTATAACTTAGAGAAATAAGGATAACGTTTTTGGCTGGGAGGTTTACCTATTGGCTTGGACGGTATGGATTTGTGGGCGTCCGGGTTCGGGTAAATCCACCATAGCCCGGGTGCTTGAGTCTCTTTTGGAAGAGAAGGGTATTCGCGCCCAAATCTTAAGTACCGATGTCCTCAGGAAGGTAGTTACGCCTGAGCCAACTTATAGTGAGGAGGAACGCAGAATAGTTTATGCGACCTTGGTTTTCATTGCAAAGATTCTCAATCAAAATGGTGTTAATGTGATATTGGACGCGACGGCAAATCTTAAGGCTTACCGTGAGGTTGGAAGGAGGGAAATTGAGAACCTCATAATTGCCTATGTGGATTGCCCCTTAGAGATTTGTATGAAGAGGGAGGCAGAGAGGAAAGAAACTTATGGGGCCCCACGAGACATATATAAAAGGGGGTTGGCAGGAGAGAGCGCCACTGTTCCCGGCATAGGTGTGCCCTACGAGGTGCCTGAGAACCCGGACATTGTACTGGACTCGGTAAAGTTTACAGCCCAGGAAAACGCTGAAAAAATTCTAAAGGTTATTCTTCAAAAATACTCTCAGAATATTTAACTCACACCCACTGTTTAAAAATTATTAACTTCTGGGAGGATACCTACGACTCCTTTTTTGGAGTATAAAGTAGATAGGGGGGTGTGTTTATTGAATGTTGGGTTTATTCTAGAATCTGGTTGTCTAGTTTTCCATAATTTTTCTGGTATCTTGCCTTAAATTCTTCGATTGTGAATTTGTGATTTTGGGTTCCCTCATGTTCTACGGCGTATCCTCCACACACGGCTCCCATTTGGCATGCTATTTTTAGTTCTTCTATAGATAAATCTTCTAATCGGGGGTTAATTTTTGAAAGTCCAGAAAGTAGTCCGCCTCTGAAGGCGTCGCCTGCGCCTGTGGGGTCAACTAGTTTGGAAATTTTTACTGCTGGTATGTTGATTTGTTCATTGTTTAAGTAGATGGAGCAGCCGCGTTCACCGCGAGTAATGATTGTGGCATCTATAATGTCATCTAATTTCTTTTGCAGCTTGTTTTCAACCAGCCCTGCTTCGTAATCGTTAACTATGAGTATTGATGCCCCGCTAATAAATTTGTAGAGGTCCTCTGGCGCGAAATTGTAAATCATTTGACCTGGATCTGCGATGAATGGGACGCCTAGTTCTTTGAATTCTTTGGCGTGGCGGCACATTGTTCCTATGGGGTTGGGTGAAACTATGCCCAGTTCAACGTTTTTGTTTTTCACTATCTCTCTTATTTTTATGTTGCAAGTGTCTTGAAGGGCGCCTGTGTGAAAAATGGACATTTGGTCTCCTATTTTGCTCGTTACAATGTAGGCTTCAGCGGTGTCTTCCTCTTCGCACACCACTAATCCGCTTAAATCTATTCCACATTTTTCCAAGTGTTTTTTGTAATCGCGACTAACGAAATCTTTCCCAACACAAGATATTGGAAGAGGATTACCATTGGTTAGTTTCATATTGTACGCTATGTTTAGAGCGGTTCCGCCAAATGATACCTTCTTATTTACTAAGAAGGAAAAGCTGATTCGGGTGTCCCTGCCCCTTTTTTCAATGGCGTTTCTAAAAATTTCATCAAGAGTTTCTTCAGTAAACGCTATCACATCAAACGCCGCAGATCCCGAAATAGCAACCTTCTCCTTTTTCGGCAAGGTGGTCAGGCCTTCACTTCGTATTTCTTGAAAAACATTAAATTCTCTAAACAAATTAAATAAGTAAATTTTATGGCATTTAGAATAAAAATATTTTCACACATTTATTGAAAAAAAGCAGTGGAAACCCTTGAATTTTTCAAAAGTTTTCATCACGCAAAACAATTCCGACAAGATAAGGACATAATTATTTACTTTCCATCATCCTCAATGAATATTTTCGTGTTTTGGCTTTTACATACATGAAAAACTTCTCGTACTTAGAGGGGAAGAGGGCACTGGAAACTCTGTAAAATCGTTGACGAGGAAAAACAAGTTTAACGGAGAGCGCCAGCAATTACTGTATACTTCTTTTTTATGGTTTCAGGATTTCCCAAACAAATATTCTAAAATTGGAAAGTTTCTTTGGCTTACTGAAATTGAGTAGAGAAATGAACTAAGGGGGGAAGTGGGGTTTAGGTTTTAAGGTACGAGTTTACTTCCTTGGGATCGAATATTTCGGTGTTTAAAACGTTATTTATGAAGTTGAATAGTTTAAGGCGTGTATCTTTACTTAAATCTGGATACCAGATGGGATTCGCTATTACGAGGCATCTCCAGGCGTAAAAGGGTTGGAGTACTTTGAGAATCTCTTCATCTTCCGTTTTTTCTAAGTAGTTATTGAAGAACAGATGGTAGAGTTTTTCGAATGGCCCTTCGAGTTTTCCGTATTTCAGTAAGCTGAAGAAGATGTAGTTTATGGTTAGAGCGGTGACATCGTCTGCTGCTTCTCCCCATTCTCCTCGGCTTCTGTCAAATACTGTTAAATCTGTTCCTTCCCTGAAAAAGATGTTCCAAGGGTGATAATCGCCGTGCTCCTGACACAATCTGTGAGTGTACTTCTTAAGCTTCCACCTCCAATCTATGCATTTCTTCTCTATTTCGCTGAGCTTCACTTGGTGGACGAGCTCAAAATCTGGGGGGTAAGAATCGGTTAATCCGAAAATGCATTCACCGTGGCCTATTAATTCTCTAATCCTTTTCACGTAGAGGTGGGGCTCATTCCTCTTTACAGAATGAATTTCCACTAGGTAATCGGATAACTTCTCTGCACGCTTCTCATCCAAGATTGTTAGGCTGCCTCTTTCAGAAATTTTTTCTAAATCAACCTTGTAAAGGGTTCCCTCAACGAACTCCACATTCATGAAAAACTCTTCAGCATCGCCAACCGAAACAATACGGCCGTCACTCATAAAGGCTCCACAGTCAAGGGAGCGGACATGGAGAGGCAAACGATTATAGGTGGTGTGCGCTGTGAGAACCACGTGTGCCCTGTCGGGCATATATTCGTGTCCGAACTGTGAAGGCGCCACGGTTTCAATCAAGTACTTTTTTCTTGTGCCATTATACTCCACTTCTATCACGCGGTGAATGCCATATCCTGCCTTTTTCAACTTCGCCTTTTCTTCGCCGCCTAAACCACTAACGCTCACAATCTTTACTTTGGTGCCAAGTATTTGGCTGTAATATCTTTGGAGTTCGTCTTCCCTATAATAACTCATTGAAGTTTAACCCCTCTTAGTAGGTTATGAAGTTCTTTCAATTAAATTGACAAAATTTATAGTTAAAAAAACTTACTACTTTAATTGTCTTCCTAAAAAGGATTCCTTACTTCGAAAAATAAGGAAACACTCTGCATGTTTAAAACATAGATTTCTCAGAAACACATCGCACATTTTAATTCCTAAACCAGTTATTATTGTTGGAGAGGTTGTAAGTTGGATATTGTTATCAAGAACGCAAGAATTATTGATGGAACTGGAACCCCCCGGTTTAAAGGAGAGATTGGCATTACAGGAGAAAGAATAGTGGAGATAGACAAAGGCATATCTACCAGAGGGGATAGAATCATCGATGCTAAGGGTCTTATTGTAACTCCTGGCTTTATTGATGCGCACACGCACTCAGATGCGACTTTATTAATGGAAAGAAGTGCGCTGAATTATATTAGTCAGGGTGTGACCACAAATGTTATTGGAAACTGTGGCTTATCTGCAGCCCCATTAAATAAGAGAACTGTAAAAGACCTGCTTACACTTGTAGCGCCAGATTTTAAAGGGGATCCTACCGAGATGTGGACCAGTTTTGGGGGATATCTTGACTTTTTGACATTTGTGAGTACAGCCATTAATGTTGTTCCACTTGTGGGGCATAACACCATCCGAATTGCTGTGATGGGCATAGAGGAGAGAGATCCATCTGAAGATGAACTTGAAGAGATGAGGAGATTGACGGAACAGAGTATGAGGGAGGGGGCGTTTGGTCTATCAGCAGGTTTAATCTATGTACCCGGTATTTTCACCAGAAAAGAGGAGTTAATAGAGCTCTGTAAAGTAGTTTCCAGGTATGGGGGAATATTCACTATTCATATAAGAGGAGAGGGGGATACAGGAGTACAAGCCATAAAGGAAGCCATAGAAATAGCAAGAAGGGCGCAAGTGCCCTTAGAGATTTCTCACTTTAAATCAGAAGGGAAAAGAAACTGGGGGAAGGCTCAAGAGAGATTGAGGCTGATTGAGAGTGCCAGGAAAGAAGGTATCGATGTGACTGCTGATTTTTATCCTTATACTTTCGCTTTGACATTTTTGCATTCCCTTTTTCCGACTTGGATTTTCAGAGATGGTTTGGAAGCTGTACCTGAAAAATTGAAGAATCCAACTATTCGTGAACAATTGAGAGAGTATTTTAGGCTTGCTGGTGATGTTGTGGGAATCTCTGATGTGGAGGATTGGCGCACCGTTGTTCTATCTAATCCCAGTAACCCAAAGTATAAAGGTAAATCAGTATTGGAAATTGCGGGAGAACAGCGTAAGGATATAGTTGATACCGTTTGTGAACTAGTGCAGTCAGAGGGCTTATCGCTGGGAATTCTTCTGCTCTGGATGAGTGAGGAGGATGTTGATGTAATAGCAAAGCACCCGCTAATTATGGTGGGCTCCGATGGGGCTGTTGTTACTTCACCAAAAGAAATGATTCACCCCCGATACTACGGCACTTTCACAAGAGTTTTAGGATACTATGTTCGGGAGAAAAAGCTTATGGGCCTTGAGGAAGCTGTACGAAAGATGACATCGTTACCAGCTCAGAGATTCGGACTAAAAGATAGAGGTGTCTTGAGGGAGGGAAACTATGCGGATTGTGTCATCTTTGACCCAGAAAGAGTGAAAGACTGTGCCACTATAGATGAGCCGAACAAGTTGTCTGAGGGAATAGAATATGTTATTGTTAATGGAACCGTGGTATTTGAACATGGAAAATTTGCGGGGAAGTATCCTGGCAAGATTCTGAGGAAAAAGGTAAAGGAGAATTGTTAAAGGACAAATAGTGTAGAGGCAGCATTTATTTTTGGGGTGTTAGCATGAAGGTTAAGATAAATGGAAAAGTTATGGAGTACCGCAATGTCTGGATGGAAAACGGCGTTGTTAACATGATTGACCAAACAAGGTTACCTTTCGAGTTTAGAATACAAAAAACAAAAAATTACAGGGAAACTGCCGAAGCAATACGAAAAATGCAAATAAGGGGAGCCCCAGCAATCGGTGTAGCGGCATCATACGGATTAGTACAAGCTGCCCTAGAATTCAAAAATTTAGAGCCGAAGGAGTTCTGGAGAAAAATGGAAGAGGTTGCCCAAGAGTTTCTCAACACCCGCCCCACAGCCGTAGATCTACATAACATGATGGAAAGGATGATGACGAGGATAAAAAAGGCGGGGAGCCCCCAACAATGCCTGCAAATTGCACTTAGTGAATCTCAGCTGATAGCGGAAGAAAACGCTGAAGCATGTAAGAAGATTGGGCTCCTGGGCAGAGACTTAATTAAGGATGGGGACGGGGTGCTAACACACTGTAATACTGGCGCCCTAGGCACGGTCGATTATGGCACAGCTATAAGCATAATAAAGTTCGCTCACTATCAGGGTAAGAAATTCATTGTACTGGCAACTGAAACCAGGCCTTGGCTGCAGGGACGCCTAACTGATTGGGAGCTAACACAGGAAGACATTGAGCACTACATTATAGCGGATTCGGCTGCGGGGTACTATATGGATAAGGGGGATGTCCAAATTGTGTTGGTTGGCGCTGACAGAATACTGCCAAACGGCGACGTTATAAACAAGATTGGTACACGCACACTGGCAGTACTGGCACATGAAAACAATATTCCCTTCGTAGTGGCTGCACCAACAACCTCAATAGATCTTTTTCCAAAGGCTGAAAACATTAAGATAGAAGAGAGAGACACCAAGGAAATAACCCACATAAAGGGGTATAATGAGGAAACAAAGGAGTTACAAACATTAAGACTCTACTTAACAGACTGGGTAAAGAACCCCGTATTTGATATAACTCCTGCAAAATATATTTCCAAAATAGTTACCGAAAACCAGATCATTGAACCACCATACGATCTTAAAACGCAGCTCAAAAATGAATAATCACTAACAAGAATTAGTTCCAATTAAGATTAGTATTGATAGAAGAAGCGGGAGTAAAATTACTCAGAAGGCTCCTCCCATTATTTTTTTCTGCTACATTTAGAGGCTGTGGCAGGTTTCAACTTAAACATACACTTTTTAAAGCAATAGCCTGAAAAATGAAAATTATAAGCGGTGCCCCTACCAAGAAAAAGGGGAATGGTGAGCTAGTAAGGTTGAGTAAAAGATAACATTTTTTCATGGTGGAAACGTGGCAATTTTTGAAGAATACGAGAGTTGAGATGGGGACTTACAAAGGACAATTAAAAGAAGCTAGAATTTGTATAAGAAAAAATTAAAACCAGAAGGAGGCAGAGTAATTAAGCTAAAGCCAAATATTCCCAGGAGTAAAGTAAACTAGTCTTGATAGAAAAAAGATTGTAAAACTAATCTTCCAATTCGGAAAGTCTATTGCTTGAGTTTTAAAAAATAATTAATATTATAAATGTGTAAATCCCAAAGAATTAAAACAAAAATAGAAAAAGTTGCCTGAAAACAAGCAATAATAATAGGAGGATATCCAGATGACAAGGAAAGAAGCCGTGTTTGTACCTATAGGCGTTTCCAAAGAAGAAGTTGAGGAGTTCTTACCGGTAGAAATAGGTATCCTTGGTGGAACAGGAAACTATGACCCCGCAATATTTGAGAAACCCAAAGAAATTAAGGTGTACACGCCTTACGGAGCTCCATCAGACAATGTCATTATTGGATTGGTGAAGGGGCGTAAAGTGGCTTTCCTAGCAAGACATGGTAGGCACCACTCAATACCGCCCCACCAGATTAACTACAGGGCTAATATCTGGGCATTCAAAAGCCTCGGAGTTACAAGAATCTTTTCCCCTGCTGCCTGTGGAAGCTTGCAACCAGAAACAATTAAGCCGGGAGAGTTCGTGATTGCCACGCAGATTTTTGATAGAACCTTTGGACAGAGGAAGGACACCTTCTTTGAGGGGGGAGTTGTGGGCCATGTGGAGTTCGCAGACCCCTTCTGCCCTGAGCTAAGGAAAATAGTCATTGACACTGCCCACGAGTTAGGTCTCAAAATACATGAGGAGGGTACCTATGTTTGCATAAATGGTCCAAGGTTCAGCACTAGAGCGGAAAGTCTCTTCTACAAGAGCCAGGGATTTTCAGTGGTGGGGATGACCTGTTACCCAGAATGTGCTCTGGCGAAAGAGGCGGAAATTTGTATGGTTAACATTTCGATGCCCACCGATGTAGACGTTTATGGCATAGTGCCTGTTAACGCAGCAGCGGTGGCGAAGAGTATGAGAGAGAACATAGCCAATGTAAGAAAATTATTATATACGGCTATAGAGCGAGTGCCAAAGGAACGAAAGTGTAAATGTAGCAGAGTTCTAGATCTTGCATTGTACTAATAAGATAAATATTGTAAAGAGCTCCTTTCCCCAAATTACTTAGATTTATTTTTAAAACATACACCTTTTTAGAAAACGGCTGTTTTAAATATGGTTCAGCAATTAAGCCAATGGTTTACAGAATCGTTGGCGAGATAGGTCCCCGATTTTTGGGAGGACGCCAAAATTTGATGATTCTCTAGTTTCCCGGTTAACGACTAATTCTTGACCTTACAAGAATGTTGAATAGAAAGGCTCTCAACTTTAGTCGCAGTGGGTGTCAACTTTTTCAAGATGTAATTTTCGGCGCTCATCTGCTTACATAGGACTTAATCATTTTAATATTATTTTTGTATATTTGTTATGGTTTTATTATATTTATTTTTTATAATACATATTGTTATTGTCTTTTTCCTTTTATAATTTTTTGACAAAGGTTTAAAGCTATGGATGGCTAATAGGTAACTACACATAATATCTGAGAGGTGTATCTTTTTGTCGATAAAAAGCCCTACCGCAGATGATGTTTTCAAAAAGTGGCTGGAGCGCGCGGACTTGGGTAAACTTGAGAAGGCGTTTTCAGTCAAGCACGTCAAGTTTGAAAGATCAAATGTTTCTGCCTCGGAGTCTGTTAAAAACGTGGAGAAACATGCGGTATTTTTCTTCTACTCTAAAATAGAACCCTCTATTGGTAAGGAAGCTGAAAAAAAGTTAGTAGACATTGATGAGCTGAGAAAAGTGACCTTTTATGACTTTGGAAACAAACAAGTAGACTTGACCGAGTGGAAGGACAAGAAGCTCGTTCCTTTATACTCCTCCATCAAGGAGATTAGTTGCAGTGAGTGTAATGGTAAGGGATTCATCGCCTGTGACAAGTGTAAAGGTTCAGGGACATTGGAATGCAAGAAGTGCAAAGGAACGGGAAGCCTCACCTGCAACGCTTGTAAAGGAGAAAAGAAACTTTACCTAAATTTAAAGGTTATAACAGCAGAGGGTAAGAAGACAGATATAGAAATGCCTTATAACTGCGATTTATGCGGGGGAGTTGGAACAATATATTGTGACAATTGCGCTGGCACTGGTAAAATCGACTGCGACAAGTGTCATGGAGGAACCAAAAACCCCTGCAAGAAGTGCAAAGCCACAGGTACACTATTTGAGTATACCATCGGTCCTGTGCCATTCAAGCCCGCGGTTATCCCTAAACTATTCTTCAGACCAGAATTTGAAAAGTACTTGGGAAAATTGATAGATAAAGAATTTGCCAACATTGAGGGGATAGTCATTAGGAACTATGAAAACCTATCAGAAAAGGAACTCACGCCACAGTTGGGATTCTTCAACAAAGAGGTCGAAGACAAAATGAAAAAGGCTAGGGACACTTTTAAAGAGTTAGAGAAAAAGGCGGCTAAGGGCGGCGAAAAACCAGAATACCCAATATATGTTTATCCACTGCTTAAACTCGACGTGGAATCACCTAGAGGTAAGAAATTCACCATTTTCAGTATAGGAACTGAACGCGGCTACATCGTAACTGATTATGGATTTTAAAAAGGCAATCTCACTCCCCTAGCAGGGGCTTTTACTTTTTGGAGTATACAATCTCTCCGCCCACTATGGTCATTTCCACCTTTATTTCACTTATTCTGTTGGCTGGTACATTTAAGGGGTCGTCTGAAAGTACCACTAAATCTGCAAGTTTACCTGTCTCAATTGAACCCTTTATTTTTTCTTCAAAAGAAGCATAGGCTGCACCCAAAGTATACATTCTAATCGCCTGCTCCACTGATACCCTCTGCTCAGGAATGAAGGTGTAGTTGGAGGCTACCTGTCTTAAAACTGCAGCCTGTATTCCCAGCAATGGATCCATAAGCTCTACTGGGCAATCAGACCCTGCTGCTAGTATGATTCCCTCCTCCAACAACTTCTTGAAGGGATAGACGTATTTGGCTCTCTTTTCTCCTACACGGTCAAGCATCCACCGTCCGTCAGAGACAATAAATGGAGGCTGAACAGAGACAACCACTCCTAATCTTTTCATTCGCTGTATTAAATCTTCATTTAAAACTGATGCGTGCTCAATGCGGTGGCGATGGTCTTTTTTTGGTTTCTCCCTTAAGGCTTCCTCTAAAGCGTCTAAAGCTACTGTAACCGCTCTATCACCTATGCAGTGTATTGCCAACTGGAAACCTGCCAGATGAGCCTTCTTGACTATTTCACGGAGCTTCGCTTCATCGTAAATCAGGATTCCTCGATTTCCAGGGTCGTCGCTAAAAGGTTCGAGCATTGCTGCGGTGTGTCCTCCAAGACTACCATCCAGAATAATCTTTATCGCTCCAATTTTTAATTGGTGGTTTCCGAACCCCGTGTAAAAGCCAAGGCTCATTATACTAGACATATAAGCTTCAGGAATTTGGAGATACACTCTTAGCGGAAGTTCTTCCCGCATCAGCAATGTTTGGAAAGCTCTTCCCTGGAAATCTTGAGCTTGATCCAGCAGGGGCATACAGTGTATTGAGGTTATTCCTTTGGTTACAGCCTCTTTGCAGGCAAGTTTCAAAGCTGATACGTAGTCTTCGTCTCCTAAGGATACAAGGTTGAGTATCATAAACCCTGCAGATTCACGCATTATACCTGTGGGCTCATTGGTTTCCGGATCTTTATCGATTTTTCCTCCGGGAGGAGATTCTGTTTCCGCAGTTATTTTTGCCAGTTCTAAGGCCTTGCTATTGACACAACTGATATGGCCGCAAATACGCATAAGAGTAACTGGATTATTGGGAGCCGCTTGATCCAGATCCCATCTTGTGGGGAGCCGTTTCTCGGCTAGAATTGAGTCATCCCAACCATGCCCCACTATCCACGCTCCCCTAGATTTTCTTTGAGCTTCTTTTCTTACCTTTTCCTTAATCTCTTTGATCGATTTCGCTCCTCTCAAATCCAACATGTTTAGCATAGCTCCGAAACCCAAGATGTGTATGTGGCAGTCTGTAAATCCGGGGAGAACCGTCTTACCCTTAAGATTAACAATTTTAACCTTGTTACCAAGAAGGGATTTCATCTCCTCACTGGTGCCGACGCCAATAATTTTCCCGTCGCGGATAGCAACCGCCTCAGCCCTGGGTTTATTCGGATCCAAAGTTATAATATTACCATTCACCAAACAAAGACCTGAACGCTCAAAATTTTTAGGATCCATATAATTAAACCTCCTTTCATATACCGCCAACAATTATTCGATAAAACGATTATTCTATTTGGAATAAATTTTTCAGATTTCTGCATAGTTATAGAGAAAAGAGGCCACGTATTTTTCGAAGTCTTTTATTCCATCAACCATGAGATACTCATTAGGTGCATGTGCTCTACCGCCGTGCCCTGGACCGCTCATTATGAATTTCATGTTAAACGGTGGTTTGGTGAAAAGGTAGAAGGGGGCGCTTCCAGGTAACATTGGCATCACAACCGGTTCGTAGTTGAGATCCTTGAATGTTTTTATTGCTGCTTGGCTGATTTTGTCTTTGACTGAAACTTTCACCCATTCGTAGGCACCTAGAACTCGCACCTCAATGTCCTCGAAGCCTCGCTTCTTCAAGTGAGTCTTAACTCTATCAATGACCTCGCCGGTAGTCATGTTTGGAACCAGTCTAATATCAATCTTAACGGTTGCCTTAGCAGGAGTAATGGTCTTTGTTCCAGGCCCCGTCCACCCACTAATTATTCCGTCAATGTTGATGGGTGACGGCTTAAAGATCAAGTTTCTAGCCATCGCCTTAGGATTCTCACCGCGATAATTCTCAACCTGGTAGCTTGCGGTCATAGCCTTAACCAGCAGTTCGGAATACTTGTCTACCAGCTCCAAATCCTCAGGAGAAGGGGGCTCAACATTATCATAGAATCCCTCAATCAAAACCTCATCTTGTCCACGCATACTGTTCAAAGCCCAAATCAGGCGCCAAACAGGGTTAGGGAGAATATTAGCTTGGCTTGAATGAACATCTAAAGGATTTGTTTTACACTCCAGTTCCATGTATACGATGCCCTTAAGGCCAAGAAGCAGAGCTGGAGGGGCTCCCGGAACCGCTTGGCTTGGAATCCACATACCCATAGCTTCGCATTGCTTCAACTCGCTCTCCCTCTTTTTAGCCCATTCTGGCAGGTGAATACTGGCTTGCTCTTCCTCACCCTCCACTCCAAAAATTAAATTGAATGGTAAATCTCCAGCGACTTCCAGAATAGATTGCAGAGCGTTAAGAGTAGCCATAAATGGGCCCTTACTGTTTATGGCGCCCCTCGCTATTATGCGGTTATCAATAATTTTGGCTTCAAATGGTGGTGACGCCCATTCGTTCAGAGGTTCCACGGGCTGAGTATCATACATTCCATATATGAACATCCAGCGATTGCTAGTTTTGGATTTGAGTTTCCCAAAGACTACAGGATAGCCCGAGGTGCTATCGATTGTGGATTCTGCGCCCAGCATCTCTTTTAGGTAGTCACGTGTCATTTCTGCGGTTTCCTGCATGCCTTCCCCTGTTTGGGAAATGCTTGGTTGCCTCAAGTATTCCTGTATTCTTTTAATGTGGTCGTCAAAGTGTTCATCTATGTGCTTGTGAATCTTTTCGATTTCAGGCATTCAATTCTCCTCCACATAAATAAAAACCTAAACCAGTTGGGATTTATCTTTTTTCTAATTTTTATTTTACATTTCTTATGTATGCTACGCCAAGAGGGGTCAAGTCCACCACATTTCCTTTTACAGTGATGAACAAGATATCTTTGAGGAATTGTATATGGAAACTTAATGTTTTTTCATCCATTTTTAGGAGGGTTGCTATTTCTTGTACGGTTAGCGCTTTTTCTTTGAGCATTGTTAGAATTTCTCTTCTGATTGGATTTTGCATGGCTCGGAGGGCTCTTCTATGTGCCTCAGTTGGGTCTTTTACCGAGCCGCTTTCATCTAATTTTCGTTTCCAAGCTTTAAGTTCTTCGTCACTCATTTCTCTACAATTTTTCGTTTCCAAACTGTTCACCCTGCTTCATCATACTTATCTCAAGAAGCATCAAGTGGTCTTGGTCTCCTCCTCCATTTGTTTGGTGCTTTTCATCTTATTACGTTTTTTAGGTATACAACTCCGAAAGGTGTCAGATCCACCATGTTCCCTTCTATGGTTATGTAATATGTTAGCATGAGATATTGAAGATGGAACTGCACAATTTTTTCATCCAGTTTCAAACTCTCAGATATCTCCTGTATGGACAAAGCCTTATCTTTAAGAAGCATCAAGATTTCTCTCCTGGCGGGGTTTTGCATAGCTAGAAGAGCTCTCCTATGCCACTCTGTCGAATTTCCCTCTATGTTCCTCTCTAACACGTTCATTCTCCAATCTTCGATTTCCTCATCGCTCATTTCTCTACAATCCTTGTTCTGCAAAACCAGCACCACTTATGGAATTTACATAGTACAACAGTGAACTAACATTAAATTGTTTCGCATCCAAATCATGTTTTCCTCACCAACCAAAATACTCAAAATCCAATGTGGGAATATCACCTAGCTAAAGTAGGTTTTAAGTTTGAAAAAAGATTTATAGCCCCTAGAAAACATTGGGAACTCTGATATTCTACTTGGCGATTCGATTCATCAAAATCCTAAAAATATAGTTGGTGTCTTTATGGAGCTGGATTTGTCCAGAGAAGAATTGTTAAACCTGCAAGAAAAGAAATTCAAGCGCACAATGGAACTGGCATTTAAAACACCACTATACAGCCAAAAATTCAAAGAAGCAGGACTAAGCCTGGCAGACATCACAAGCTTAAAAGATTTAGAAAAGTTACCATTCTCCAGCAAACAAGACATCGTCAAGGACTATAGAGCAGCAATCGCAGACCACAGTAATTTAGCAGTGTTCCACACCACCTCAGGAACATCAGGAATCCCCACAGTTGTAGGCTACACCAACAATGATGTCGAAACACAAACCATCAATGAAGCCCGAAACCTGCTAACAGCAGGATTCAAAAAGGGAGACATAATAATTAATACTACACCCTATGGCATGTTTTTTGCGGGCGTTTGTATTCATGACGCTATAAGGAGAATTGGGGCTGTTGTGGTTCCTTCTGGTAAATTGGCGAGCAGTAGGCAGCAGGTGGATATGATTCATTTTTATCGCCCCACCGGAGTTATTGGCATTGCCCAGTTTATTTTGAAGTGGGCTTCCCTGTATGAGGATATGTTTGGAGAGGATCCTCGGGAAAGTTCTCTTAATAGAGGGTATGCTCTTGGGGAGCCGGTTCCAGAGGGTAAAAGAAAACGCATAGAGGATGTTTGGGATATTGACCTTAGAATTGGGTATGGTTTGACGGAGGTAGGCAGTGGGGGAGAGTGCGAAGAGAAAAATGGTGTGCATTGGCAAGAGGATCTCTCCTTGGTGGAGGTTATCGATCCAGACAATAATGAGAGGGTTGCGGATGGGGAAAGAGGGGAGCTAGTTTATACTACTATTTCTAGGACTGGCACTTTGGCCATTAGGTTTTGTTCAAGGGATAGTTCCTTTATAGTGAGTGGTGACTGCTCCTGCGGTCGTATAACGCGGAGAGTTATGCCTCCAGAGTTTCGTTTGGATAGTTTGATTAAGATTAAGGGAACCCTTACCAGTCCTTTCGCCATTGATTCAGCGATTTTCAGTTACGAGGGTGTTAGAGATTACCTGGTGGTGGTGAGCGAAGATTCATCGGGTCTTGATCGCGTGGATGTTTATATTGATTCAGACTCCTTCACGCCTAAACAAATTGAGAGTTTATATGATCGATTTGGTGGTAAGGTTTGGTTTAACCCCTCATCAGTAAAAATAGTGGAGAAGGATAGTATTCCAGTAATTGGTAGGAAGGGGAAGAAAATTATTGACCTTAGAACCGAAGCGGACTATGGGGATGAACTTAAAACCTTTCTGGAAAAGTATGGGGAATCCAACCAATAATTCTCTGACATGTTTTCAGGAGACTTTGGTCATTTCTTCTGTTACTCCCTTACGATTTCTGGGACTCTGATTCCCTGTTTTTCCAGTCTTTCGTTTACAATCTGTTTCATTTTCTCGTTGGTCAGGGTTTTAATTTGGTGGGGAGCATAGACCCCGATGTCGGTTATTATTAGGTCGATTAGCTTGGGCGGAGTGACGTCAAAGGCGGGATTGTATATTACTATTTCTCCTTTTCCCGGAATTCTTTTGTTAGTGATAATGTTTCTTGGGGGCCACTCTTTTAGGCTTTTTTCGCTGATTATCTTGTTTTTCCGCTTGTCTTCTGCCTCCAGTTTGTATAGGTATGTTACTTCATCAATACTGCGTTCCTCTATGGGTATTTCGCTTCCCTTCTTGGTTTCCAGGTCAATGGTGCTGTACGAGGTAGCGTAGTAAAAGTCCACATTTCCGTAAAGGGCTGCTATTCTCGCGATGTCGGCGGATCCAATTTTGTTTGCTACTGATCCATCCCTGGCTACTCTATCTACTCCAAGGAGAACCTTGTTCACCCCGAAGCGTTCGAAGGAGGATGATATCATATTGTCTGTCACAATTATTATGGGCACTTGGGCCCTGTTTAGCTCCCATACTGTGAGTTTGTATCCTTGGCTACGGGGGCGTGTTTCTTTTGAAACCATAACTATGTCTTTTCCCTCAACGTATGCTTCTTCAAGCATACCCAAAGCATGGCCGCCGTAACTTGAGGACATGCTTCCACCATTGCAGTGAGTCATAATCACATCTCCGTCCTCTATGTACTGTTTTCCGTCCTGCCTCAGGTACCAGCTCAGTATAAGGTCCGCGGCCAAAAAGTAGTCTGCAGCTTCCCTTACTCCCTCAACAGCCTCTTCAACCTTCCCACTTTTGTTGAGAGATTTCTCCGCAGTCTTAAGACATAAATCCGTTGCCCACTTTAGGGGAGAAGCGGTTGGCCTAGTACTATTTAAGAAATCGGCAGCTTCCCTCAACTTTTTCATGAAAACATCTTTTTTCTCTTTTTTAAACTCTAAAGCCGCCAGCAACATCCCATAGCCTGCAGCGCATCCTATTGCCTGACTGCCTCTAACAATCATTCCCTTTATGCCCGGAATGCCCGCCTCGCGGTAATCCCTAGTTTTCCACACTGTAAACTCATAGGGAAGCTTTGTCTGGTCCAGCAGAACCAGCGTTTCCTCCTCCGATTCATAGTGGACTGTAAGAGGAATATTTGTTTTATTATGAACATAAGCTCCACTCTCAGCGTCGAATTCCAGTCCTATCTTTTTGAAGACCTTTTGAATATCAACCATATGCTTGCAACTCCGTAAAATTTGATAACGTTCATAATTTAGGTAACTATTTGAATTTTATGTGTTCAGATACAGAAAAATCCGAAGCTTAAATAAATTTAGTGCCACGCAGCTGAAACGAAACTAAAATCGGGAAATAGTTACAGAATTAAGTTTCTAGCCCTTCACTTTTTTATGGAATTCCTCTAGTTCTTTTTTGTTTGGGCTTCCTCTTGTTTCACTTCTAGTTGCTTTAAAAGCCCCCGCCAGGTTTGCCCTTTGCAAGGACTCAATGAGAGAATATCCTTGAGCCAGAGACGCCGCCAAAACTCCATGGAACGCGTCTCCACACCCCACCGTATTAACCACCTTGAAGCCATACTTCTGAAGTGGAATGCCCCTAATTATTATGCTTTGCTCATCTCTTGGGTCAATCAACTGGGATCCCTCAGCCCCCATTTTTTTAATCACCTTTAAATTCTTGTTAATGGGAGAAAGACGTTTCTTCACTTCTTCCGGTTCACTGGCGCCAGTTAGGTTTTCCACCTCCACAGCGTTCATCAAAAGAATATCCACAAATTTTAAAATGTCTTTTAGTGACTCGTATCCCTTCACACAGTGTATCCCTGGATCCCAAATGGTGATAGCCCCAAATTTTTTTCCAAGCTCCACAACCTTCAAAACCACGGGAAGCGGTGGATCAACTACCGCCAACACCTTGGCTTGACGTATCAACGCTAACCTTTTCACTTCCTCCACATCCTCTGGCTTAATTTCGTGATTCGCCCCAAAAAGAGTGTTAATAAAGTTCTCACCCTTAGAATCTATCACAATATAGGCTTGACCAGACTCCACACCCCTAACTGTAATAATTCCACTTATATCGACCCCCTCACCCTCCAAAACCTTTTTCTGCATCTCAGCTATCTGGTCATCACCCAAACCGCCAATGAACGCCACCTCACCCGGATCCATCAATCTTGCAGCCGCCACAGCCACATTGGCGCCCTTCCCCCCAGGAATGCGTGTTATCCTTTTCACCGGCACCTCCTCACCTATCTTGGGAAATCTTTCCACAAAGAGATTAATATCATAGTTTATAGCCCCAAAACTCACCACTTTGGCCATAGGAACCACTTCAAACCCTTTATATGTTTTACCAAAAAATTTCAAGGTTTTTATTGGTAATTTCACATTCCTTCATAAAAGCATTACCCCAAAATCAAATGAAAAACAAAATAATCCCAAAAAAGGCTACAAACTCTTTAAATTATATCCAAAATTTCTGAAATATTATTCACCGTATAGTCCGGCTTCTCATCATCACAAGTTGGCTCCCTCTCAGCGTGTAAATCCTTCCTCACACGTATAGTAATCGCCCCAATGGATTTCGCCCAAGCAAAATCATTCCTGGGATCATCACCAACAACGAAAATTCTCTTACCAGTAACGGGTTGACCCAAATCCTCCTCCAAACACTGAATAAGCCTCTCAAGAAACTCGGGAGCTGGCTTACATACACCTAAACGCTCCGAAGAAAACAAGAAGCGATAGTGCTTCCCGGGCTCCAGCCCGAAAAGTTTCATCTTCAACTCAGTTTCCTCGTCCTCATTATTGGTGGCAATCACAACAATCGACTTCCTATTCAGCATCTCAAGCGTTTTATGAGTATCCGGATACGGCCTTGCACGAGCAACAAAATGCTTCCAATAAAAATCGTGAATCTTGTCAAGAAACTCTGAAGCAAACCTAATCCCATTATTCTGCTGCACCTTCTCAAGAAATAACCTCAACCTAATCCTCTTATTATGCCTCCTCGGCTTAAGAGGATACAATTCATAATGCTCCTTCTTAGCCTGCCTGTAAAACTGCTCCATCTTTTCCAAGCTAACCCTCGAACCACAACTCCTACTAGCCTCCTGACAAGTCAACTCAAAAACCTTCCTAAACGCCTCTTCCTCAGGAATAAGCGACAAACCCAAAGTACCATCCATATCAAAAATAACCACAGTATCCCCGTCCGACTGAAAAACGCCAGTTCCCTTCTTCGAGAAAACCACCGTAAACACCCTAAACAATTCTACAAGGCACCAAACACAAAAAAGACACAAAAAAATTAGCAAAATATCCTTATAAGCATTTGTATACCAAAAACCAAACCCGACCCACACCCCACAAAAACCCAAACACACAACTACGCTACAAGACCACAAAACAACCAAAAGCACGAAAACATAACAAGTACACATAACCAAACAACACAAGAAAAATGAAACACAACACACCCCCCAACAAACTGAACCACACAAAACAAGAACCCAAAACACCCAATTTCCAACCCCAAAAAGAAACAATACAAAACCCCCAAAAACCAACACTCTCCTCCCAAAACAAAAAACATCAAACACACCACCAAAAACAAACTGCCAAAAACACCAATCACCAAAAAACAGTAAAAAACAAAAAAATAATCACCAACACCAAAACACCACAAAAACCAAAAATAAGGAAAAACCATTGGGAGACACCGTGTACCCTAGGATACTAACACATGACATCCCAGGATAGAGCGACACGCCCTTGCCTCAGCCATGCTCTCTCATACCAGGGAAGCACCGGCGTCTCCCAAAGCCGCTGTAGTCTACCTGGGTAGGCTCCCCAATCATAGAAAGGCAACCGCCACACTCCTGAAGAAGCCCGTCGAGTAGACATTATCACGGCAACAAATGTAGCCCAACCCCTTGCCCTAAACTTCATCCCAACTAAAAAAGAAAGTCAGCCAGTCCTCAGAGGTGGGCCAACAATAACAAAAACAAAACAAACTAATGAAACTTTCGGAAAACAAAACAACCAACCAGACACAACCCACCAAAAACAAAACACACAAAAACCACGAAAAACCCACCACAAAAAGTTTAGACAATAAAAACCCCGCCCCAAACCCGAAAAGCGAAAACAAAAACACACCACCACAAAAAACTAGGCAGCATCCCCGCTCCATTCACAGGCAGCCCCATACGAAAAAGGCGCCCCAACCCATCCCAGCCCACCTCCTTTAGTTATTCTTCTGGGTCTACCCCCTAACCTGTTAGCAGAATTGGCTCCCCACACTTAACCAACTTATCACCTGACATTCACGCAACCCCTCATAAAGCCTTGCCTCAGAAAAAGGGAAAAAGATATAGGAAGGGAAGAAAAAATAAGTTTTATACCTCCCCTGGGGGCAAAGGAAGGGAAGACACAGCCAACCATGCAACGAAGCAAATAAATAAAAAAGTTGAAGAAGAGGAAACAAAAATGACACAACCAAAACAAAAATGGAAAAAAGAATTCGACAGCATTGTTGTGTGTTGTTTTGTTGGCGACGTTGACGGAGACGGAAAAAACGAAATAATAACAGGAAACAAGGACGGAACACTTATGGTCTTAAGCGGAGAAGGAGAACAAAAATGGAAAAAAAAATTCGACGACAGTGTTTTGTGCTGTTTTGTTGGCGACGTTGACGGAGACGGAAAAAACGAAATAATAACAGGAAGCGAGGACAGTACACTTAGGGTCTTCAGCGGAGAAGGAGAAAAAAAATGGAAAAAAGTATTCGGCGGCAGTGTTGTGTGCTGTTTTGTTGGTGATGTTGACGGAGACGGAAAAAACGAAGTAGTAGCAGGAAGCGGGGACAGGACACTTAGGGTCTTCAGCGGAGAAGGAGAACAAAAATGGGAAAAAGTATTCTTGGACGTTGTTGAGTGTTGTTCTGTTGGCGACGTTGACGGAGACGGAAAAAACGAAATAATAATATATGGCGGGGACGGAAGACTTAGGGTTTTCAGCAGAGATGGAGAACAAAAATGGAAAAAAAAATTAGGCGGTGTTCGGTGTTGTTTTGTTGGCGACGTTGACGGAGACGGAAAAAACGAAATAATAACAGGAAGCGAGGACAGTACACTTAGGGTCTTCAGCGGAGATGGAGAACAAAAATGGAAAAAAGTATTCGGCGGCGAGGTCTGGTTTTGTTCTGTTGGTGATGTTGACGGAGACGGAAAAAACGAAGTAGTAGCAGGAAGCAAGGACGGAACACTTATGGTCTTAAGCGGAGATGGAGAACAAAAATGGAAAAAGGTATTCGGCGGCGAGGTCTGGTTTTGTTCTGTTGGCGACGTTGACCAAGACGGAAAAAACGAAATAATAACAGGAAACAGAGACAAGGCACTTATGGTATTAAGCGGAGATGGAGAACAAAAATGGAAAAAAGAATTCGACAGCGAGGTTTTGTGTTGTGTTGTTGGCGACGTTGACGGAGACGGAAAAAACGAAATAATAACAGGAAACAAGGACGGAAAACTTATGGTCTTAAGCGGAGAGGGAAAACTAAAATGGCAAAAAGAATTCGTGGACGATGTTCGGTTTTGTTTTGTTGGCGACGTTGACGGAGACGGAAAAAACGAAATAATAATAGGAAACGAGGACGGAAAACTTAGGGTTTTCAGCGGAGAGGGAGAACTAAAATTGAAAAAAGTATTCTTCGACGTTGTTGAGTGTTGTTCTGTTGGCGACGTTGACGGAGACGGAAAAAACGAAATAATAATAGGAAACAGGGATCAGACACTTAGGGTATTCAGCAGAGAAGGAGAAAAAAAATGGAAAAAAGAATTCGGCGACGTTGTTTTGTGTTGTTCTGTTGGCGACGTTGACGGAGACGGAAAAAACGAAATAATAATAGGAAACGGGAACCAACTTATGGTTTTAAGCGGAGATGGAGAACAAAAATGGGAAGAAGTATTCTACAACAGTGTTTTGTGTTGTTTTGTTGATGATGTTGACGGAGACGGAAAAAACGAAGTAGTAGCAGGAAGCGAGGATGGAACACTTATAGTCTTCAGCGGAGAGGGAAAACTAAAATGGCAAAAAGAATTCGGCGGCGAGGTTCGGTGTTGTTTTGTTGGTGATGCTGACGGAGACGGAAAAAACGAGGTGGTAGCAGGAAGCAGTTTCGGGACGCTTGAGGTTTTTGTTTTTCCCTAGGTTTAATCTCGCGTTCTTTTTTCTCTTCCCATGGGGGTAAACTCCATCCCTACATAGGTCTGGGATTCGAGGTGGCGGGGCTTTTATCCCTGCTGCCCCAGGTGGACCAGTTTTACCACGAGCGCATCTGGCCCGCGGCAAAATTCGCCCTGGGAGCCTCATGGGTGCAGAAGCAATAATACAAAGCGCAATAGTTAACACCATAGTGATAAACGGCTTAAGCGCAGTGGAGAACGCCTGGGAGAACCAGGTGTTTGGAGACCCCTGGTACCAGGACGCCAAAATAGACTTCACACCTCTGCTGGAATTTCTGCCCCCGGACACCTGGAGCCTGCAGGACTACCTAGACAGCTGGACAACAAAATACATATACGGAATGTGGTGGTTCTAAAAGTTATACTTCACTCATGGGTGGGTGTTTGAGTTTTTGGTGGATGGGGTTACGTAACTGTTGCATGAAACCAGGTATTTCTGTAGCGTATACGGTCTTCCAAAAAAAAGGGGGACAGGGAATATTGGCTCTGACAATCACCCGGACGTGTGGCACACACAGGAGCCGAATGGGTGAACAGGCCCCTCCCTAAGAATGTGGGGAGAGGGCTGGAGGAAACGGTGAAGCCCTTTACCCAATGGAACCATGTTCCCCCCCAGATGCGGGCGGATGCAGTCCTTTGTGCGGAGAGGCAGGCTGTACCCTGAGATGAAGCTGGGGATGAAGCCCGAAGATGCTGTTGAAAAACTTCTCTGTTTTGTAGGAGGGGTAGTTTAGGTTGAGGGGCGAAGGGTTGGTGTTCGGGAATGTGCAAGGGATGTTCTCCCTGTCTGTTTGAGTTTTAGTCCTGCAGCTACCCTTCTCTTTATGTTTATGGCGGTGGCTGTGTGAAGCTGTTGGGCTTCCACCTTGCTTAGACCACGATATCGCGCCTTTCCCGCTCCATGTCTCTTTGCCTCGGAGATTGTTCCCTCAACTGGGCAGCGCCGCTTAAGCTTCTTCTGGTACTTTACGCTCTTCTCCTTCTTCCGGTACTTGTCTATTATGGGGGACAGCATCACCTGGATCTCAAGGCTTCTTCCCTCTTTGGATTTTGTGCACAAGCCGTAGTTTGGGCAGTCTAGGCACTGCTTTCCGAAGTGAAAGATTAAACACTCGTCAAGCCCCTCTCCCTTCCTCTTTACTCTAATGCTTCTCTTCCCCGCAGGGCAGAAGGCAACTTCTCTCTTAACGTTCACCTTGAAGTCCTTCCTCTGGAACCCTTCCTTCCCGCGGGTGTCAGACTTCACACGGCCCACGATTTCAACTCCTATCGTCCTGCAGAGCACTATCCCCTTAGCGCTCGTGTATCCCATGTCCGTTGTAAGTTCATTTGCATCAATCTTCTCCTTGGCGTCTTTGGCTATTTCGTACAGCGCTTCGTAGTCGGGTCTGTCGGCGGTGTTGAGCATGCAGGTAACTATGAACGGTGTCTCATTTTTCCCGGGGATGGTTTCGCAGATGTGGGCCTGGTATCCGGGGTTTATCTTCTCTCCCCTTTTTCCCACCTTGGCGTCGGGGTCGTGTGGGCTGACCATTTTCCTCTTTATCTTGTCCTTAACCTCCACCTCGCCTCCTTCCTTTAGGTCGTATACCTCATTGAAGGCTTGCTCTAGAAGTTGGTACTCATCTAGATTTTCAAGATTGTTTTTCCGGCAGGTTTCGAGAATCCGGTGGGCGTGTTCGCCGTATTCTTTGAGCCGTTTTTTCATGGTCTCCCGGCTCTTGGCGAAGGGCTATGCATTACCCATAACTTTTAAGGGTGTTGGAGGGGTATCTGAGTGTGCATATAATGTTCACAATTAAGCTTAGGTGAAAAGCGATGTTACCATGGGTTGAACAAGAGCTTCAAGGCGTAGATCTGGGCGATGCCCGTTTAAACAGCCGCCTGATGAAGCTGGTTAATGATTTTGCCACCAATCCGAATGCCAGCATCCCTCAAGCCTGCGGAGAATGGAGCGCCACAAAGGCCGCCTACCGTTTTTTCGACTCAGAACGGATCAAACCAGAGGATATCCGCGCCGCTCACATCCAAAGCACCATCCAACGAGTGAAGAAACATGAAACCATCCTCCTTGTACAGGACACCACCAACCTAGATTTCACCCACCATCCCCACACCAAAAACATAGGATACCTCGACAATGTCTTCCAGAAAGGGTTAAAGGTCCACTCCACCATAGCAGTAACACCAGATGGAGTCCCCCTAGGACTAATCTGCCAAGAGGTTTGGGTCCGCGACCCCCCAGAACCTGGGGAAGAGACACCAGAGAGACAAACGCGACACCAAAGACAAGGAAAGCCAGCGCTGGCTAACAGCTCTGCAAAACAGTCAGGACGCTGTGCCAGAGGAGGTTCACATAATCATCGTGGCCGACAGGGAGGCAGACATCTACGACCTCTTCGCAACTCCACGCAGACCTAGAGTCGACCTGCTAATCCGAGGCATCCACAACAGAATGGTAAACTGTAAAGATGATGCGGATTCGCCAGATTCCACCCCAAATTTTGAGGCTCTAAATCGGAAAAGAAGCCCCCTAAACGCTCCTTTTGGAGAGGAAATCGAACTAAACAACATCACCAACTGGAGAAACCAACACCTGTGGGACGCAATCCACAAGAGCCCCATCAAAGGAGAGCTAACAGTCCAGCTGCAACGCGCAAACGACAGACCGCCTCGCCAAGCAGTACTAACAATCCGCTACAAAACCCTAGAGATACTCCCACCCAAAAACCGCAAACACACCCCCTCCCTGAAACCAATCCCCGTGCAGGTGGTCCTAGCGGAAGAGAAGAACCCCCCACCAGGCGATAGATTCGCAGAATCTTTGCTGCTGTTTTCTTCGGTTGTTAGCCTAATAATTTATGGTTTTATCTGCGTTTCTCATTAATTTTTAAGGTTAAAACACGCTGGAGCGGAAAAAGACCGAGAAAAGGTTTTGAGAAACACAAGGAAAAACCTCAAAAAAAGGCAGATTTTGCGAATCTATCGCCAGGAGAGTCACCCATATGCTGGATGCTTATCACCACGCTACTGGTCACCACCCTTGAAGAAGCCACCCAGTGCATACTCTGGTACAGCCGACGCTGGCTCGTGGAACGCTACCACTTCGTCCTCAAGAGTGGATGCCGCGTAGAAGACCTACAACTGGAAACAGGCGAGAGGATCCAAATAGCCCTAGCAACCTACTGCATAGTAGCTTGGCGACTGCTGTGGCTCACCTACGAGGCCCGCCAGAACCCCGAAGTCCCGTGCGACAGAGTACTAGAGCCTCACGAGTGGCAATCCCTCTACTGCACAATCCACAAGACAGAGGTACCGCCAGACACCCCGCCTACCCTGCACCAAGCGGTACGCTGGATCGCCAAGCTAGGAGGATTCCTGGGCCGTAAGGGAGACAAGGAACCCGGTGTGATAACTATCTGGCGTGGCTTGCAACGCCTCTACGACATCGCTGAAATATGGCGACTACTCTATCCTCGGGTATCCCCAAAAAATAGCGAGACTTGTGGGTAATGCATAGGGTGACTGAGGGAGGATTCA
>CAZECW010000005.1:0-10936 GCA_964510585.1 uncultured archaeon
CCAGTATGCGTCGGCTGAAAAATATCATTATCTGTTACGAACCTAAAATCATAATAAGTACCGCACAGAGGGCACCGCCGCAAATCATGCGATTCATCGAACCACTGAACCATTTCCAATTCGCGGAATGCATCTGGAAAATGTTCATCCTCATCAAAATCAACAAACAGAGCTTCACCTAACCTCTCACATATCGGACAAGAAACAGTTTTATTCATATGATTATTATCGCTAATTACCTTATTATCCATTATCCCAGAGAGAGAAATTCAAAAAAGAATCATAAATAATAATCGTAAGATGAAAAACTCGACAAATCATGCTTCCTTAGCGCTCTTACCATTGGAATCACGCTCAGCTTCACAAAGTAAATGACGCAGCCAAATAAATCCACATCTGAAATCCTCATTGTTATATTTAGGTAAGGTTTCAATTTTGAAAATCAATTGTTCAAACGTGTTTTTTAAAAATTGTATGAGTGGAAACATTACAAAGTGGTGTTTGGATGGATTTCTTCTGGTGAAGAGTTAATGGGCTTCTGTATTGTAGTTCATCCCATCATGCCTCCGCCGCCTCTTTCTCGATAAGCGTAGGACTTGGTCCAACTTGTTTGGCCTTTAATGGAAATAGATTTCGGTGGATTCAAAGCGTGGAATTCGTCTGTTTTTGGTTTGCACACATCTTCAAATATGCATTTACCATCAAAGGTTTTTAGCAAATTGTCACCTCTTAAAAGTAGTTTTCCATTTTCTCGAGGCAATTGGGAGGAATTTATTTGACAGGGTAAAAATCTTCTTTTAGGCTGAGCAGGTATTCTCTTTCCGCTTATTCGACAGTTTATGCAATTTTTGAGTTGTGCACCGAAGTGGTAGAATACATGACCGTTTTCGCATTTGTATTCTACTACATTATCGTCGCAGTATTCGCGTCCAATACGGTAAAGTAGAAAATCCATCTGGCAGGGTGATGAAGGTGCTGTGGATGGGTCTAATCTAATCCATTCTTCCCATACTTTTCTCCAGGCTTTGGCGTTCATTTCATCGATGTGGGTATACTGATAACAGAAAATGTCCAAAAAACTGGATAGTAGAGGAATGTCTGTCTGCAGGATACGAGTTCTTAAGGCTAGTTTCATGGTATTAATATCGCTGGCAACATCTATTTTGTCAAAATTTTGTAATTTGGGCCACACTGCCAATTCCACCATGTCTCGTATGAACATGTTAGCCTTCTTTAGTCCATAACCCATGTTGGGAGTGTTCACCAGCGCTGCCCTAATTTGTACAGCGTCGTTATTGAAAATTTTTGCTATTTCGTATGCGGATATATTTCTTTGTAGTAAGAAAAGGGCGGCATTTTTGGCAAAATCTAGTCGTTTATCGGTTTGGGACAAGCGTGTCATGCCTAAAAATTTCAAAAAATCATCAGGGTTTTCAAAAATCTCCTTGGCGTCAAATCTCGTAGGATCCTGAAAATATCTCCCAAATTGATTTTCGGGCGGGCCTCTAAAGTCTTGATTAGCTGTGAAAAATCTAACTTGGGCGATGGCTTGAGGCGGTAAACCTAATGTTTGATGGGTAACTCCAAGTATCTGTCTTCCATATTTTCTTATAGCATTTGAAAGAGCTTGCGCAGCTAATCTCGATTGGTTCTCGTCTATTCTTGCATTTAATATCTCTTTGTGATTCGCTTCCCAAAATTTATGGAATTCCGAAAAGTATTGAAGTTCCTCTCCTTGGAACGTGGTAGTGCCTATACCTTCGTATGTCTGAAAAAAATATTCATTTAACTTTTCCAGAAAACGCTGAGCCAATTGAACCTCGGTAAGTTCAGTCCAAGAAGAGGGTAAGGATATTCCAATTCTTTGGTTTATCTCCTTTATAAATTTTATAAAATTTCCCACCTCAACGATTCCCCCTCTTTAATGTGAATATTAATAGGTAGCGGTGTATGATCTCTAAGTTTTTGTTGCCTGAGGGCGTTTTGGCAGAGTTTTCTTTGTTATCAGGAGTAACTATAACAATTTCTTTTATTTTAAACTCATTAAAAGTTGACATCTCCTCCATTATGCTAACACCAGTAGGATGCACTAATCCATTAATTCGAACATCCTTTGTATCTATGACTAAAAAACCCTCAGGAGCAAGAAAACTCCTTGCCTCCTCAACGATTTTTTTAACAGCTCCTAAATATGCTTTAATATTCTCTTGTCCAAGTTTTTTAGGATGAGACAAATACACAAGAGATGGAGCAAAATTTGTTTTAACATTAAATTTTTCATTAGCGCCATTGAAATTAATCTCCAAATATTGGCTGTCTGAAGCTAGAAATCTTCCAATCAAATTACGTTTTATTTCTTCATCCATTTCCTCTTGTGGCAAAATCCACACCGTAGTGGTCTCAAGATTTTCTCTTCTGAGCCCACTTATTTTTCTAACAACGGCTTCGTAATGAAAAACATCACATTCGGAGGAATAATTTATGCCTGCATTTTCCTGTTCTGGTTTCTCAAAAATAGGTAAATACTCGTGTGCCAAGAGTAAGAAGTTATACTTAATACTTCTATCGTACCAAAAGCCGGTCGTTTTACAATTATGTTGACGTTTAATAACCAACTCCTTCAACACAAACCCCGCATCCAGAAAAACCCTAATAGTTCGAAAACCGATTGGAACCACCTGTTTCTGCTTCCTTGTATCCCCTATGAGAATTGTACATTTCCCCCCCGGCTTAAGCACCCTATAACTTTCACGAGCAACCTTACCTATCTCCACAAGGAAATCTTCAATCTTAAACTTTGACAAGTCCCCCTCAACCTTGGAGCTATAATTTATTATCCCCGCATAGGGAGGATGCGCACATATCAAATCAACGCTTCCATCCGGAATACCTGACAAATCCCGCGCATCACCAACAGCCACCTCAGGTTCATACACCCGAAAACTTTCAAGAAGCGGCTTTGAATCAAAATTGAGATTTTCCCTCGTTAAACCAATAGCAGCCGGATTTATATCCCTAGCAATACATCTCCTACCCAAAAGTTTAGCTTCAACCGCTGTTGTTCCACCACCCACAAAATAATCAAGCACTACTTCCCCGGGCTTGCTATACTTAAGTATCACATTTCTCGGAATATAAGGAGACCAATTCCCCCTGTATCTCCCATCATGAGTCGCCCAATCTCCCCTCTGCTTAAAACTCCAAACCGTCGTAGTTTCCTCCCTAAACTTTCTCGGAGCCCAATACTTTACCTTCTTAGGCCTTTTCAGAACCGAAATATTAATACCATATGCTTCAGTTATGATTTCTTGTAATTGCTTGAAGGTAATTCCGTATATTGCCCCTAAATCTGGATCAGGCATCCCGCTTTCCTTTGCCTTAAGCACAGCGTTTCTAAACGTTCCCTCCCCATGAACGTTCCTTATATGCTCACCGAGATTCTCCTCTACCACCACATCGCAAACAGGACACTTTCCATTATGATATAACTGGGTAGCTGTATTTCTCATTTCACTAACCAAGATTTACTCCTTCAATAAACCGTGAAACTTATTATACACCCTCAATTGAATATAAATTTCTAATGCCTTTTAAATATTTATAAGCCTCGCATAACTCTCCTCATAGAAAAAACAGAATATACGCTTTATTATTTACGAACAAGATGATAAACCTAAGAAAAAAAGTCCGAAAAAAAGGTTGGCGTTCTTCCACCACAAGGTAGAATTGCCGGGCACAAATTCGAAACTTTACCAATCGTTATCTTAGCAAACAATTTTTCACATCTTACACTTTTGGAAATATGGAGTGTTTTATAGATTCCTCTTGAGGACCATTTTGCAACTTATCTTTAAAACCAACTCAGCGATGCTAAATTATGTTAGTCTCTACTCCCAGCATTACTAAAATCAGCGAACAATAAGCTTTTTCGATGTTAAAAAGAAAAACATGGAGGAAAGGGTAACCAAAAACTTACACCATCAATGCAACCAAAACAGGACGAAAACCTATCCCCGCACATAAGACACAATTTCTTTCACTCATGTTCACAAACAGATAGATATTGTACATCTGGGAAAAGAGCCTCTTTGGAGGAGTTTAAATTTTACAAAGCAAAATATACCTGGGGTTCTTAAAATGCAAAAAACCACAAATTACCGGCAAATGGAGGAAATCACAGAAGAAGACTACAAAAAATTTGTTAGCCAGAAAAAAGAAATCATCCAAAATGATGGCGACAAAAAATACAAAATCAGAATCGGTGAAAAAAGAACCATAAATGAGCTCCAACCCAAAAATTTTAACCCAGAGACAACCACAGTTTGGTCATTCCCAAACAGAGGAAACTGGGCAACACACAAAGGAGATTTCAGAGGAAACTTCGCCCCCCAAATACCCCGAAACCTAATTATAAAATACTCCAAAATCGGCGAAACAGTCCTAGACCAAATGTGCGGCTCAGGCACCACCCTAGTAGAGTGTAAACTGCTGGGACGGAATGGAATAGGTGTGGATATCAACTATGAACACATTATTCTTACCAGAGACAGACTATCATTCAACTTGGATTCTCAAAATACAGATAATAAAACCTTGCAGAAAACATTTGTGGGAGACGCAAGAAACCTAAACCTAATACAAAATGAATCAATAGACCTAATAGTAACTCATCCTCCATACGCTAATATTATACCCTATTCTAAGGACGAGGTTAATGGCGACCTTTCAAAAATAGGAAATGTTAGACAATATCTCGAAGAAATGAAAGTTGTTGCCACAGAATGCTTCAGAGTTTTAAAGCCCAATAGGTATTGTTGCATAATGGTCGGTGATACAAGAAAGAAAGGATACTATGTTCCGATAGCCTTTGAAGTCATGCAAGTTTTTCTAAACACCGGTTTTCTGCTCAAAGAGGACGTAATAAAACATCAATGGCATTGCAAGAGTACAAAGTACTGGCTTGAAAAATCAATTCAACACAATTTTTTACTCATAATGCACGAACACATATTTGTTTTTAGTAAGCCAAAAAGAAAAGAAAATTTGGGTTTTTTCTGCTAATCGGTTAATTTTCGGGAATTAAATGAATTCACCCCTGGGTTTCAGAAAACACAGAGGGTAATCCAATCAATCTTATTAATTGGCAACCAATTTTCTATCAATTTGGGTACTAATACTATTTGGTTACTACTGGATTGTTTTTTTGTATGAAACTTAAATCATCATCCTGACGAGTTAAATTTGTTTCATCAACCCCTTTTTCCCGGTTTATTCTTTTTCCGTTTATGGAAGTTGGCTTTACCTCTATTTGATAATTAGGAAAAATGAAACAAACCAAATTCAACATTGCCAAGTTTTTAGTTTTTTCTTTATTCCTATTTTTGACGGATATTTCAAAATCGGGGAAGTTATTGGGAGGGATCAGATTGTTGTTATTTGTAGTTTTCTTTTTGTTGTTTGTATTTGTGTGTCTGTGCTGGTTTCGATTATTGCTCTTACTTTGTTTTCTCTTATTTGTGTGATGTTTAGGTTTGTTCTTATTTTTCCGCTACTTATTTTTATGGTTGTTGCGTTTGCTATTTCTGTTGAACATTTTTTGGGTAGGCGGAGTAGCATTACTGATTTTAGTGTGGGGTGCCATGCCTTAACCATTATTTGGTTTTGTTGTTCTGTTGTTTGTAGTATGTACATGGTTTGGGCGTAGGGTTTGGGGCATTTCGGGATTGGAGTGAAACTTTCTATTTTTAGGGCTTTGTCCAGCGGAGCTTTTGTTTGGTCTTGAAGTTCTTCTTCTGGTAATATTTCTCCCAGTTTTTTCATTATTGTTTCAGTTACTTCTTTGTCTCGCAGTTTACAGTAGTTTTGGAGGCAGTGTGCGGCTTCTGTTTTTGCGGCTAGGGGTGCTTCCAGCTCTAGTATGGCTTCAAATATTTTGGGTGGATGTGTTGTGTTTCCGAGTGTGTGGAGGTCCTGGGCTGCGTTTAATAAGTATTCTGGATCTGCGTCTGGGGGTAGGGGTTGTCCTGTTGCTGCCAGTATTAGGTTTTGTATTTGTTTTATTTGGGGTGTGGTTACTGTTGTTTTTTGTAGTATTTGGTTTAGGGTGTTTTGGGCTTTTTCTATTTCTTGGTTGGCTAGTTGAATTATTGCCATTAGTGCTAGGGTGTTTTCCAGGTTTTCTGGGGTGTGTGCTGGGTATAGTCCGAGGGCGTTTGTTATGTTTTTTTGTGCTTCTTGGGATTTTCCTTGCTCTAGGTTTTTGGCTGCGGTGCGGATTTGGGCTTGGAACATTTTTTGTTGGAATATTATTTGTAGTGGATGGTGGGTTTCGGGTGTTAGTTGTTTTGTTTTTTGTGTTAGTTGCCATGCGATTTCTGTGGTTAGGTTTTCCAGTTCGCTGGGTTCCTCTGTTTGGCTGAGTTTTTTCAGTAGGTTTGGGAGTGGTTGTAGTATTGTGAGTTCTTTTTCTTGGTTTTTGTCGAGTTCTTCGTCGTTCATTATTTTTTGTAAGGCTTGGTTTATTCGGGGTGGTAGGGTGGGTATTTGTGCTGTTTTTTGTACTATTTGGCGAGTTGTTTCCAGTATTTTGTGGATTATGGGCGAGATGGAGCGTCCGGCTCTCAGTCTGTATTGGAGGAAGTAGCTTGCGGTTTCTGTTGCTGTGAGTAGGAGTTGGTTTCTCTGTTTTTGGGTTGGTGCCTTTGAGGCTACTGTGCTTAGGAGGTTGAAGGGTTTAACTATGTGTAGTTGGGGGCTTTTCAGAATGTTTGTGACTGTTTCTTCGATGCCCTGGTCGTCTGTTACGATGTGGGTTTCCTCTTGTTCAGAAAACTTTTTGGCGAGGTATAAGACTTCTATGTCTGTTTCACTTTTTTCAGCGGATATGTAGCCTCTTTTTGTGGCTTCCCTTTTTATGTTTTTAAATTCTGGCTCGCTTATGTTTACTTGTTCCGCTTTGTCTATGAACAATTTCACTTTTTCGATGGGCAGTCTGCCTTGATCAACTTCGTGTAGCACTGATTGTGTGGTGTAGATTCCTGTGTTTTCCTGTTTGAGTATGTTTCTTATTTCTTGGAGTTGGTCTATGTTGTTAGTGTTTTCCAGGGCTATGAAGAAGTTTGCGTCGAATACTAGGTTCAAAGCGTTCCCTCATTTGAGTGTTATTTTTTGGTTCCATTCCTGTTTTTCAAGTTCGGGTTCAAAGCTGGCTACAATTAGTTGGCGAACACCTGTGGATTCCAAGTAGTCTTTGAGGATGCTGTATATTATTTTCCTTCTTTGTGGGTCTAGATGGTAGGCTGGCTCATCTAGGAGGATGAAGTCTGGTTCCCCGATGGTGGAGGCCATGGCGAGTCTGACTGCTAGGAAGAGTTGTAGTTTTTCCGCTCCGCTTAGCTGGTAGGCGGATAGGCTTATTTCTGGGGATGCCAGTTGGGGTACAAATTCTTCGTCCCAATTCACGGACCAGATTCCCGGCTTGAAATTGGCCATTATTCCGGCGGCTTTTTGTTTTACTTGGACTAGTTTTTCTTCCCGCAGCCGCTTAACTGTTCTTTGTAGGGCCTCCAACATTGTAGTTATGACAAATTCTTGGTGGGCTAGGCTTCTTACTTCTTTTTCCAATGTGGCGGCGGATTTGGATGAGGCTTCCACCATGGCTTCCATAAGAATTATGTCCTTTCTTATTGCTTCTTTTTCAGCTTGTTTTTGTTCAATCTGTGACTTTATTTCCCTCAGTGTGGATTTGAGCTTGTCCTGATTTTTTGGCTGTTTTGCCGGGAACTGTTTGTCGAGGTTGGATTTTTCCTCATTTAGTCTTCTGAGTTCTTCAAAAATTATCTCCATTTCTCTTCTCTTTGCCTGCAGGTCACTGAGGCTAATTTCTAGAGTTTTCCTTTTTTCCTCTGTTTTCTCGTATTCTTTCTCAGATTCCTGTAATTCTTTCTGGAGTTTTTGGAGGGTTTCTGAAAACTCACCGCGTATCCTTTTTATGTGTTCAGGGGTTAGCGGCTGGTTGCAAAGGGGGCATCTGTCTCCAGCTGTCTCCAATTTTTGCAGCTTCTCATTGCCATCCCTAATCCCACTTTTTAGAGCTGAAATTTTGGAAAGCATTTCCTTCTCTTTACCCCTTTGTTCCTGGATTTCCTGCTCCGTCCTTCTAATCGCAGCTTCGAGCCTTTCTTTAGGTGCCTCTTCCCCCTTCAAACCAATAACAAGTTGGTCTAACCTATTTTTACTCCCCATCACTCTCTGTTCAATATCAGTAATTCTCTCTAGGATACTTGAAGCTTCCTGAACAGTGTTCTGCTGGGCTAATAATTCTTCAATTTTAGAGGTAACATTGCTTAATTTGTTTTCCAGGTCTTCCCTGCTTTTTTCCAAGTCCCGTTTTTCGGGAGAAGGCATCTTGGTTTCCTTAAGTTCCCTCCTTAAGCTTTTTAGTTCGCGGCTTTTTTCTTTAGAGAGACTGTTCACCGATTCTATGAGTGTTATGATTTTGTCCATTTGGAGCATTTGATCTATCTCGGATAGGACTTTACCGCTGGGACTCTGGAGAAATTCGTAGATGTCCCCCTCCTTCATATAAATGGTTCTCAAGAAGTATTGGGTTCCAAAACCTAAAATTTCACTTAGCCTTTTATTTACCTCCTCTGGTCCAGATGCTATCTCAGTGGGCTGCTCTCCATTCTTGGAGGAGTAAAGGTAGGCTCTCTCACTCACCTTTTTTTCTCCGGATATGTAGCGGCGTACAAGATACTCACAGCCATCCTTGGATACGAAGCTCAGTTCAATGCAGGCTTCGCCTGACTTAAACCTTCTAAAATTTAGTAGACTTTGCTTCTCGGATGGCTCTCCGTTGAGAGCGTAAAAGATGGCTTGCAAAATGCTGGTTTTACCTGAAGCGTTTGGGCCGTAAATGAGGTTTAAGCCTTCTTTAAACTCGAACACCCTCTCTTCATAGTTTTTCCAGTTCTGCAGGCGAACACTAGAAATCATCGGAACCCCCCTCAAATAGGCAATTTAACTCAGCCTCAACTTCAATGTTGGAGGATGAAAGATAATTCTTAACGAAATCTATAATTTTACACAGTTCTTCTTGGGAAAGACTATGTTCCTCTTGGAATTCGGATTTTTTGCCTCTCTTTGCCTGTTTCTCTGCAAGGATTGCTTTGAGTTCTTCCTCAAATATTGCTACAACTACATGGATGGCGGACATGTCCCCCACACCTACTTCATAATCCTAAAGAAAAATTTACTTTCAACACCACTGTTTATACATAATTTTCACAAATCAAGGTAATAAAATTTTGGAATAAAAACAAACAACACGACCACAGCAGAACAGCACCTGAAAGAGTGGCGAATAAGGGTAAACCAGAAACACTATAAACCGAGCACGTCCAAAAATTCTTTTGATTTTCACACAATAATTCTTTTGCTATGATTAAAGCATCTAGGCTAGTGGTTACTCCATCTGCCTCTTCGGCTGAGCTGCTTCCGGGTGGTTCCTTAAAGCCTGTGCATCTACGTGGGGGGCATAAGGCAGTTATTCACCCTAAATATCTTAAAAAAATCAAACAAATACTTCAATTTTTTGGACGTGCTCTCCTTAAAGGAAAGATAAATAAACAAAATTAAATAAAAAATTACTAGTGGTTAAAGTGATAAAAAGTTTGGAGATTAGGAATTTTAAATCAATAAAGTTTCTGGATATAAATTGTAGGAGGATAAATATTTTTATAGGTGAGCCCAATACCGGGAAATCAAATATTTTGGAGAGCTTGGGAATTTTTTCCTACGGGGCTTATGGGTCTTACGCGCTTAATGGTATTAGAGATTTCGTAAGGTTAGAGAGAATGAGTAACTTATTTTATGATGAAAATTTAGATGAAAAAATAGAAATTAAATGTGATGGTAAAAAATTTGAGATGGAATTTAAAAATGGTAAATTCCAAGGAGTATTCCGCGAGGGGGATAAAGAATTAGGGAAATTTGATTACGATTATTCGGGAATGGGTTTTGTTCCTAATCTTAGTTCTGTTTCTTCGTTTAAATTTTATAGATTCACCATTTTAAAAAAATTCGAAATAAAAGATTCGGAATTTCTTTTACCACCCCTCGGAAGGAATCTATTATCAGTTCTTATGACTCACAAAGAGTTAAAATCTACTGTTAGCCAGATTTTTGAACCATTTGGTTTAAGATTAGTTTTCAAGCCTCAAGAGGAGAAAATAGAGGTATTAAAGGAACAGGAAGATGTTTTTATCGCCTATCCATACTCCTTAGCTTCTGACACGCTTCAAAGAATAATTTTTTATCTTTTAGCAGTCAATTCTAATAAAGATTCTATCCTAGTATTTGAAGAACCAGAAGCACACGCTTTTCCCTACCACACAAAGTTTCTTGCCGAAAAAATTGCCTTGGACAAAAACAATAATCAATACTTTATCTCCACACACAACCCCTATTTTCTCCTATCAATCATAGAGAAATCCTACAAAGAAGATGTAGGGATCTTCGTAACATATTTTAAAGAGTATCAAACGAAAGTCAAGCTATTAAGCGAAGAAGACATCGAAGAAATAATGAACCTAGAGATAGACGTCTTCTTCAACGTTGAAAGATTTTTGAATAAAGAATGATCTGTCTCCTGTGGAAGAGGAGAAAAGAAGAGCGAGCATCAGGGAGGGCTACTGCCATTTGTCGCGTAAGTACTCTAGAATAGAGGCAGTGCTTAAAGAGTTACAGGAAGAAGAGGGACACCCTGCCAAGTATAAATCCAATAAGTCAAAATTTACAAAACCTTGGCGAGAAAGCCCCCGACTTTAGTCGTGGGGATGAATCGCCAGAAAGTTTATTTGAAAGTATGGTATATAAATAGTTGTTGGTAGCTGAAGGGTTTGGCTTGGGCTTAAGAGGCTAAACAGGACGCAGC
>CAZECW010000006.1:0-15269 GCA_964510585.1 uncultured archaeon
CCCCATGAGGGTGCCAACATAGACGCCGTTCCCTTAAGGGAAGGGCGTGCTAACTGGGTGATGGCACACCCATTGCTTCGAAGGCTCCCGATGAGCCAGAAGCAAGAATCTCCCGACTTTAGTCGCGGAGAGTGTCAAATATTTCAACTAAATATGTTCTCTCTTTAACTTCTCATCCTTCCCGAAAGACTAAAGGGGTTCTCTTTAAAATTATTTATGTTCTTGTTGGAAAAGTTTTGATTATCAATGCTTTATTGGTAAAGCATCTTTGTTTTACGCTACCCTCTGAGGCATTGTAGCGGCAAACTTTTCTTAGAGGGTTTTTCACCTTTCCTTGGCTGTTAATTTGGCAAAATAAAGAAGAACAAGACTTTTGGTATATAATAGCGGGGTTGAAAATTTAAAAAAAGAGGTTTTTGAAAAAGTATTTTTGTGTGAAACGTTTCACTATTTTACTTTCTTACTATTAGGTAAATAATTAGTCCTATAATGCCCAGAAGTATGACGATTATGAGCCATAGGGCGCCATTCTCGCCCCTGGATTCAGCGTCTCTGTAGACCCAGATTGCCAGTACGATGGCTATAATGCACCAGATAATCACTACGATCCAGTAAATCATCATTGCTGCTTCCAAGCCAAATTGTAGTGGAATCATTCACTTTCCTCCTTTATGTACATTGGTTTTATGAATTGTTTTACTTTATATTTAAATATTTCTAATAAATTCGAGCATTTTGTATGTTATCCCTTGATACTTTTTAAAAATATTTAAAATTAATTAAATATCACTAACATAATTAACATACATATAGGCTAAACCTAATTAATCCTAACCTTCTAATTCCCTCAGAGATTTGAAATCAGCCCAATATTCGGGGTGAAATTTTGAAAATTATCCCTTTAGCCTTTGAAAGCCTCGGAACCAGAAGTATGGCGACTCTTGTTGAAACCGTGGATTGTCGAATTGTTATTGACCCCGGTGTGGCTCTCGGACCTTGGAGATACGGTCTGCGCCCCCACGAATTAGAATTGGAGAGACTCTCACAGCACTGGAGGGAAATTAAAACCCACTCCCAGAATTCCGATGTGCTAGTTATCACCCACTACCATTACGATCATCATAATCCAAGAGAGCCCCAAATATTTCGCGACAAAATCGTTCTCTTAAAGCATCCGGAAAAGAACATAAATTTCAGCCAGAAGAGAAGGTCTGCATATTTCCTAAAACAGATAGAGGGTTTACCCAGAGAAATTCTTTATTGCGATGGGAAATCCTTCGAATTTGGCAATACCACCATAACCTTTTCTCAACCAGTCTTCCACGGAATTGATTCCAAGCTGGGATATGTAACTGAGGTTGCCATTAAAGAAGGGAAGGACGTGTTTCTACACACCTCAGATATAGAGGGACCCAGCCTCAAAGACCAAACCTTATTCATAATTGAGAACGACCCCAACACCATTTTCTGTGACGGTCCCCTAACCTATATGCTTAACACCAACTATCCACTCAGAAGCCTGCAGGATTCAATCCAGAACATAATGGAAATAATTGATAAAACACGCGTCAAAAAATTCGTTTTAGACCACCACTTTCTGAGAGACATCCAGTGGAAAGAAAGAATAAAAGACTTATTTCCATTCGCTGAATCTAGGGGACTAGAAATCATAAGCGCCGCGGAATTTAAAGGCTTAAAAAAGGATCTCCTGGAAGCCAGAAGAAAAGAACTATGGGAAACAGTACCCCAAACGCAAACGAGTTATCAAGACTTAGACATGTTCACAGAATAACCCTTATTCAAAAACCATGAAGTGCGGAGCCTGGACAGGTACATTTTTTTAAGGTTGATTCCTGTTTTTTAACTCTTTTTTAATTGACTTTGATAGTTTATGGGCTTGCCTTATTGGTTCTGGTAGGCGGAGCTTTGAGGTCTCCAACACAATATTTACAGCTGTTTCAAGAGATATCTTGTGACCCACACTGACATAAACTGGTTTCTTTTCAGTTTTTGTAGTGACTGCGGCCCCCACCACTCGCCCCTCCAGCGTAACTAGTGAGTATTTTTCTTCTCCCTTTTTTGGGGACACTTGGCCGCAGAGCAGAGTTTTGGCCACTCCAATTGTTGGTGCATCCATTAGAATTCCAAAGTGTGACGCGGCTCCAAGGAGATAGGGATGCAGTCTACCATTGGAGTCCACCATAAACAAGTCCACACTGCTCTCCAAACTCTTAGCAACCCTCAACATGGGGGGTGTCTCTCGAAAAGAGAGGAGAGTTGGTATATACGGGAATGAGACCTCCTCATAGATCACCTTCTCCTCCAATACCTGCAAATTCCTTAGATCCAAAACAACCCCACACGCAATCGCAGTATTCTTATAGTATGATACGTCTAAGCCGCAGATATTCTCAATTTTGTCAAAGCAATCCTCCTCCACAACCTGTGAAGCTAGTTTCCTCTGAAGTTTCCTCGCCTCCTCCAGCGTCAAACCAATCTTAGCCAAATCCTCATCCAAACGGCTCCCCCTCTTTAGACTTCCGGAACCCAAACCAAAAACCTCTCCTACTAAAGCCCTAACCACCTACCAAACCACTACCATCATACAATTATCTATGGTGGGACTATTTTAAAATTTCCAAAAATAAAAGAAGAATATCAAAAAATGATGGTTTTTAGTTTTTGATACCTATAACCATAACACCACGGCGGGAGGGAAGAATACAAAGGGAGTTAGTGCCAGAACTTGGTAGGTTATGCTGTTTTTTTGCCCAAGGGACATAATCCACACTCCTTGGAGATCCCCTACCACTGCCAAACTATTAATGGGTTTAAAGTCCTGCAGCCAAACAAGGTGGGGACTCATATCTTGACCAACACACTCCACCGTCACCCTCACATTCCAGTAATAAACTGGCAGCAGGGTGGAGCCCAAAGGTATAAGGTAGACGCCGTCGGGATAGGCGAAAGTGTAAGGCCACTTGGCAAAAACTACGTGCTTAGACCAAGATGATGTGTCATTAATCTGGTGGAAGGCGTCAAAAGCATTAAGCAGTCCATATCCTGAAGCGGGGTCCCAACCGGGAAGTAGTATGTCATTCATTGTGGCGGATCTAATTATGGCTGCCCTTATCCTGAGAGACCACTCATCCCTCGGTATGTTGAGTTCCTTGCAGGTTTGGGCAAGCATCGCGCAAACCCCCGCAGTTGTGGGGCCGGCTAGACTGGTGTGTCCACTAGTGGATGGGGATAGAACTTCGGGTTTGGGTTGTCCATCCCAAGTGGGTCCGAAACTGGTAATGGTTGATGGAAGACCGTATTTGTTAGCAGCTCCTGATGTGACGGCGAACTCAGCGTTACCGGGATTTGAAACTGATTTTATCCTATTGGCGTTGTTTCCTACAGCTAGGCACACCACTATTCCGCAGTATAGTTGGATATAATTTATCATTTCTGTGAGGGTTTGGCTCATGCGGATGGGGTTATCTGTTCCATCACTAAAATTGATTACTGTGATGTTGTACTTGCCTCGGTTAGCCACGCACCAAGCCATCCAATACATGAGGGTCATGGGGTCGTAGCTGAAATCCCAATCAATAACCCTGATGTCAATTATATTGGCACCCTTTGCCACTCCCCTACCTTCACCCCCTGCGGCGGCGCCGGCGCAGGCAGTGCCATGATTCACTCCGTAGGGATGAATATCTGGAACTGGATCATAGGTAGTGTTAATGGTGTCAAAAATAATTCCTGTAGAGCCCTCAATATTTAGAATTACTTCCCCTACGCCTTCTTTGTAAAAGTGGCCTCCGGGAATTTCAAACTCCTTATCATCTATTCCCGCATCTAGAAATGCTATGCTTACACCCTGACCCGTAATATTTACATCGTTAATCTTAAGGTTCCAGACTTCTGGGGCGTGGGTTAACTCTACCCACCACCTGATTATCTGCTGTTGCTCTATATCTTCTGCCTGAGGTTCCCCCTCCTTGTCTAGAAAGCTCATGGTTTGGATAATGTTTTGTGTTTCGTTGACAATGTTTGGGGAGAGTTGCTGCTTGAAGTTGTTTTCCACATACAGTATTTTGTCGCGGTAATTCTTGGTAAATTCCTCTAATTTATCGTATCCCTGAATTTCGCAGGACAATATGTGAATGTCTCCCAAGTTTACAAGGAAGGGTTCACCATTGGCGTTCCTCTTTATTTTGAGGTATGTGAGGTTCTCCAGCTCCTCTACCATGCTTGCGTTAAGGTAGTCCTTGAAGCGTATTGTTATGGGGATCCACTCACCATCTAGGCTTTTTGCCATTTGTTTAATTTTTGGATCGATAATCCAGTTAGAGTCTACGCTGGGGCTTGGAAACTGAACTACAAATGGGATTGCGGGAGGTGAGGAAATTGAAGGGTGAACTACCAATAAAAAGAAGCTCAGAATTAGGAGGGCGGCCATCACTTTTTTGGGTATGTTTAACTTAGTCAATTCAAGTCTTGCTCCGGAGCATTCTTCAACTTTTAGTGGTTGTTCCCTTGGATGTTTTTACGTTGAATTGTCACCGGTAAGAGAATGGATAAACTAATATTTCTTTTTACTTTTAAACAATACGCTATTTTTTAATGCTGCAGTTGTGGGGGCTGAGGCCGTCTTTTCGGAGTGTTTTTTTGTTTTGTTTTATGCGGCTATTGGGGTTTTCAGCTCCCAAATATGATTGATAGTAATTTTTTATTTATGAAAATATGAACGAAAAGTATAAATAGGGGAGCGTAATTAGATTGAGTCCATAAAAATACACATTGCGACTATCCGAGAGTGCCGCCATGAAACTTACCCGAGCAACATACACCATTAAACAATCAAAGCTCACAATAGAAACAGATAAACCCTCCTCCATAAAGCTTGCCATCCACTCCATAAAAAGAAACAGAGAACTATTAGAAGAATACATCCAAAAGAATCCCGAATTTCTAACATCCTTCGAACCCCTAGAAGTCAGAGACGCCCCCAAAATTGTAAACATCATGGCGGAAGCGGCTTTTGAGGCAGGGGTAGGCCCCATGGCTGCGGTTGCCGGAGCCCTAGCAGACCTAGCGGTTGACGCCATGCTGGTAGAGGCCAAGGTGGCTGTGGTGGAAAATGGTGGTGAAATATCCGCAAACTCAGACACCCCCATCGTGGTAGGCTTACTGGCAGGAACTTCCACATTATCCGGTAAAATTGGGTTCCATTTAAAGCCCAAGGATTTCCCCATAGGTATTGGTACAAGCTCTGGAACTGTGGGACACGCAATAAGTTTCGGGGAGGCGGATGCCGCAACCATTATTGCTGATAGTGCCGCTCTAGCAGATGCTGCTGCTACTGCAGTGGGAAATGCGGTTCAGGGAGAAGACTACGAAAAATCTGTACAAAAGGGTTTGGAAACTGCGGAAGCTATTCGGGGAGTAAGAGGCTCACTTATCATAAGGGGCGAGTATGCGGGAATGGTGGGCAAACTCCCCCAACTTGTGAAAATTGAGGGAGAAGCTTGGAAGAGCTTGAAAAATGTTCAGGATTATCTCCCACCAAAAATCAAATTCATATAAAAGGGGAGCGAACAAAAATGGTTCCCGGAAGGCAGGACAGGTTAATCCTAGAAGTAGAAGGCGGAAACATTTCCACCCCCTCAGACATATTAAGCATCGTTGAACACATTAAAAATAGTAAGAGGAGGGAAGTCCTCGTAGTAGTCACTGGATCTGGAAACCTTCCGAAGCAGATAACCAGTGTGGCTTCTCAGTCATCCTCTAACCAGATGGTTTTTCCAGAAGAGGATGAAATCCTAGCCCTCGAGCATCTCTTGGGAGCACAACTCATAACTGCTGCGCTGAAATCCAAAAAAATAAACGCCACCTACATTGATCCATTCCAATACACTCCAATAAGGACGATGGGAAACTCTGGCAGCCCACAAATATCAGAAACTGAAACAGTGAGAGAAGTTAAAAACACAGTTGGCTCCAAACTCACAAATAACATAGTAGTTATGTGTGGATTGGTTGGAAAAAATGAGCAGGGAAAAATAACCATAATCAGGGACGATAGGGAGAAAATATTCACAATTTTGAAAAAGGCCCTTAAGACCCCGCTGCATAAAAAACTATCATACTCCAACGCATCATAGATGAACAAGTTTAAGAACCATTCAGCCTTTTTTGGTGTCAAATTACTGGTTTGAAACTTTTTGGGCTCATAAAATTTGTAGGGTCCTCGGTGGGGGAATAGCTAGGCTGTTCAGCGAGTTTTTGGTTTAGATTCTGATTTCTTGCCTTGTAGCTCTTTTTCTTCTCCTTCTCTCAGGTTTCTTATTCTCCTTGTATGGGCATGCCAGTATCTCGTTGACCTTTTCTTGAACGTCTGGGGGAAGCTCTTTGTTGGCTATAGCGTAGACTTTCGCAATTACTAGCAGGTCTGATTGTGAGATGTCTGGGTTGCTTGACCAGCCTGAAGAAGCCAGAATCATACATACCTTCTCTTTTTTAACGCAGTCCCTCTCACATTCATCACATTGAATCGGCTGAAGGTAGACTTCACCGGTTCTCAGATCAACAGTCCATATGGCTCTCTCATCTCTCAAAATAACCTCGTCGTTCTCTGTGCAGAATCCCATTGCTTCCAATACTTCCCTAATTAGGGGGACGTTTAACGGGATTGTTGCGAGGTTCTCCAGTTTCCTCCGGCTCAGAAGCTGAGCGTAGGGTGGAAGGGTACTATAGGAAAGCCTCAGGTAGAGGGGTTCACTCCTTCTTTCAAATATCCTCTCTGAAAGAATCTTTAAGCTTTCAATAGGATCCTCGATGTAACTGTCGCCATACTCTATGAAAAGTTCTTGGGGGCTTCTCTCATCCACAATGATGACCAGTACTGGGATTTTTCCACAGTGTTTGTAAATCTCTTCGATGTATTTGGGCGCCTCTCCCTCCACACGCCTAGTTAGGAGAACTATAGCTCCATAGGCTCCCTTGAAGTAGTGGTGAAACATGGACTTAAAAGGCGGAGAATCATAAACGTCCCAGATTTGAATCTTAACCATTCTGCCCTTAACATTAATTACATTCACCTGCAGGCTAACACCCACAATGGATTTAAAACACTCCAAAAAATAGCTATTAGAATCCATGGATAAAAGGAAACGATCCTTAACCTCCTCACGGGGACCAACAACCAAAACCTTAAAAACAAACTCTGAACTCAAGAGATAACCACTCCCCACCGGCCCCTTTTCAGCCTCCCGCAATACGGGGCAAAACAATCACAAGGCTACCCTCATCAACAAGTGATTCAGAATCCGCCTTCCTGCCATCGACAATAACCGTAAAGTAGTCCTTACTGACCCCTAACTCTGCAAGAAGTTCCCCAACCCTAATACTTCTTTTACTAACAAACTTCAACAAACCTAACTTTCCTGAACTTTCACTCATAGCTCACAAGTCCACCAAAAACCAGTAATACCCAATAAAATCATAATGACAGAAAATATAAGCTTTATGTCAAAAGCAATCCAAAAACAAAAAACCCACAAAAACATTAAAATAACACCCCTAAATTGGCGGTGCATCCCAAACCTTAAATTAAAAAATAAGGCAAAAAATAACAAAAAGACCAAAAAATTGGGAAAAAAATACATTCAGCCTCACATTATACTTCCGCCCACACCACCTCACCAGCCTCATAAAATTAGCTGAAAGACAACCACCACACTTCAAGCAGACCAAACCCTATCAGCAACAGTTCTGCTACCCAACTCTCATTTACCCCCAGGAAAAGAAGACCCCTTTTCCAGTGTCTAATCCACTATTACATAATGCTCGACAAGAAAGCGCGCGCTGTAAATAAATGGTGATATGAATTGAATTTATAGTATAGCCACATACTTTATTATTCCAAAATTTGTGTGCAGATTCAAATAGTGTTGAAAAATATGAGAGTATTGTAATACGATTTTTCTGGAATGGAGGGAATCTATGGTGTTATAAGGCATTTTGAACATTTATGCCCATTAATCTATTATTATGGAGATAAATTACAATAATAGGGGAATTTTAACTATTTTTGAGGGAATATGACGATTGTAACATTGAGTTCAAGGGGAAGATTGACGCTTCCGGCTGAGGTTAGGTCTAAGATCAAAGCCACAAAATTCTTGGTTCTTCTGGAAGATGACTCCATAAGACTAATTCCTCTTCCAGACCCATTAAAACTAAAGGACTCAATAAAAATTCCATGGAGCCTGGAAGAACTTGAAGAGACGGGCGAAGAATTTACACTCAAAAGAGCTGAAGGGTAAATTTCTACTATTCTAATGTCTTCCTGTCCTATCTGAAAGGCGACGAACTCTCAGCTCAAGCAGAAAAGGTCATAAAATCTGCAGTCGGAGGCACTCTAGAAGCCTTTGCATCCTCAATGCTCTATGATGATGTGATATCGGGGTTACGGTCAAAAGGTATGACGCCCAATGAAATTCTGCAGGTTCTCACAGCTATTGCATCAATACCTCACGCCGCTCTTCCGGTTACCCCCACGATAGCGATAGGCACCCTAACACTATACATAAAATATGGTGGTCAAAGGAAACTCCACTACTTATGCATTCCACGTAGCCACATCCAGAATCTAGGAGTTACAAAACCTTGGCGAGAAAGCCCCCGACTTTAGTCGTGGGGATGAATCGCCAAAAAAGCTTATTTGAAAGTAGGGTTATAAGTAGTTGTTGGTAGCTGAAGGGTTTGGCTTGGGCTTAAGAGGCTAAACAAGATGCAGCCCCCATGAGGGTGCCAACATAGACGCCGTTCCCCTAAGGGAAGGGCGTGTTAACTGGGTGATGGCACACCCATTGCTTCGAAGGTGATGAGCCAGAAGCAAGAATCTCCCGACTTTAGTTGCGGAGAGTGTCAACGATAATAACAAGCGATGAATATATAATTGAACACCAAAAAAATCTAGGCATAAACGCGATCAATTTAGAAAACTTATAACAGTTCGGGATAATACTAGCTATTAATGGATTTTCATAGATGTCTCTGTGGACACAATTTTTATTTACTGTTTTTCCCAATTATTCAAAGGGAGGATCTATTATGAGTGATTCTACAAACTTCACGGAGATCAGAAAGATCGCGGTTAACTGTCTAGTTGGGGAACTAGGTGAGAAGTTTCTTGGACTAGCCCTTTTTGGGAGTGTGGCGCGAGGGGAGGGAAATGAGAGAAGCGACTTGGACTTCTTTGTGGTTACACGGGGAGTTGAAGGGGATCGTGAACAGAGGAGAAGAAGAATGTATCGAATCCTCTCTCCAGTAAATAGGAGGTTTAGGAGAGATGTCTCGGTTTTCACCCTGGAGGAGAGTGAAATTACGGATGTTACTCCTCTTCTTATAAACATCGCTCACGATGCAGTGATATTATTCGACCCGGAAGGATATCTTGAAAAACTTTTTGAGCGGGTAAAAGAGGCTGTGAGAAGGGCTGGGCTTGTACCTTACAGGACTAGAGATGGAAAAATCGGGTGGAAACCGGTAAGAGAGCTAGAGTGGGGAGAAAAAATTGAGGTGAAATTTTGAACTCAGAAGAAGAAGCCAAATACAGGCTCACCCTAGCTCAAGGATATTTGGAGAGAGCTGAGGAAGCCTCAAAACGTGGAGACCACTTCGCAGTCATTTCAAACTCCCAGCTAGCAGTAGAAAACTCGGCAAAAGCGGTTATCTCCTGCTTTAGAATTCCCAGCTGGAGTCACGACCCAAGTAGTGAACTCTTGGAAGTGACTGAGAGTAACAGGGGCAAAATTGAGAAAAGAACTGGGATTAACGTTTATCACGCGCTAAGCACTTTAGCTTCTCACTCCAGTAACCTGGCACCTGAACATGGGAGAATGAGTTATGGAGATCCCAACCTAAGAATACCGCCTTGGGACTTGGCAAACGCGCAACGGGCCAGAGAAGCCCTAAGCTATGCACGGGAGTCAGTAAAAATTGCAGAAAAATTTGTCGAAAGATGGTTTTCGGTGGATCCTAAAAATTGAGAGTTGCCGCGCCTAGCTTTTGGACTCGCTATTAACCATTCTGAATGTCTTCTGCTTCCTGTTTAGGATAGGTTCATGGCTCTTTTTTATTCTAGGATTTTTGTGACGCGTCCAATTGTTCTTGTTGTTCCTTCTCTGGTGAGGATTCTGTCTCCCACTCTTAGGAATTCTGGTGAGTATTTTAGTCGCAGTTTAACTTTTGCGAAGTCTCCAACTACTAAGTAGTCGTGGCCTTCGATTTCTTCAAAAACTACTGTTTGTTGGATAGTGTTAGTTTGGAGTACTGGTGAGTAGCCTACGGAGATTTTTGCGGGGTGTCTTGTTACCACAATGTTTGCTTCAAATAGCCTGCAGGCTTTGGATTCAAAGTCCATGTCTGCGATGATTTGACCTCTCCTAATTTTTTTGGGGTCTACACGTTTAACGTCGAAACCGAATATGTCCCCCGCTTTGACGCGCTGGACGCGTTCCCGGAAGACTTCTACTGTGGAGATTTTTCCCTCGAAAAAGTGTCCGTTTTCGTCAGGGCCTATTTTCACTCTTTGTCCGGGTTTGAATATTCCCTGCTTGACTGTTCCCGTGACTACCACGTTTGTCCCTGGCAGTCCCAGGTAAACCTTGTCTATGTAGGCTAGTGCTGGTTTTGTGAGTGATTCTTGAGTTATGCGTGACGGTAGGCTGGCTAGTATGTTTATGAGGAGGTTTAAACCATCACTGGTGACGCTGCTTACTTCAACTATGGGGACGATTATTCTGTGCATAATCTCCTTTTGTATAATTTTGATGTCTTCCTCGTCTCTAACGAATAGGGGTAGCCGGCCAATGTTTTTGATGGTTTGGCGAACCACTTCTCTTACCTTTTCCAGTTCGGGAGGCTTTGCTTGGTCCACTTTTGAAATTAGAACCATGAATGGTGTTTCCTGACTAGCCATGAGTAAGAGGTGTTCTCTTGTAATGTCGTCCAAGCGCCAGACGCCTGTCCGCATCTCTTCTGACAGCATGAGTTTATACTCGTCTCGGGCTGGGATGAGTATTACACCGTACTGAGAATCGGATCCTAGGATGGCCCTAATCATAGTTTTTACGTATTCTGAGTGTCCGGGGGCGTCTACAAAATTGATTATTCTTTTTGACCGTTCTAATACTCTGGCTCTTTCCTCTGGATCCAATGGATTTTCTAGTGGGGTTATTTTGTTGTTGTGGTCTAGTCCTACGAATGCGAAGTGGAGGTCGGCTGTCTGCCCTTTTTCCAGTTCTTGGGGGTGTCTGAGTAGGCAGGCTCTTGCTGATCCCTTTCCATCGTCTAGCTTGTTTCCCAGGAGAACCCCTATAAGAGTGCTTTTACCAGCGTTAACTCTTCCCGCGAATCCTACGGAGATTAGATCCTGTAATTCCTCTGAGGGTGTTTTTGCCAGAGTATACCTTAATACAATTCCTTTAGTGGTGTGAAAAGTATACTTTTCGGTTATGTTTAAACCCGCTTCTTGGCAGATTATCCTTAGCACGAAGTCTGAAACCTCAGCCTGCTCCTCTGTTAATCCAAATATCTCCCACTCCTCGCCGCCTAAGTCCTCTATTCCAACAAAAAGGTTTCCCTCGCCCTCACTTGTTATATATTTTAATTGTGCTATAAGCTTTTGTTTTCTTTTTGGAGACAGGTCTGCAGATTTTAGAAGACGCTTAAACTCCGTGCGAAAATTTTCGCCCCGATTCACCAAATCTCTGAGAACATCATTGTCAGACAAAACTAACACCCATCAAATATAATTTGAATGATTAACGGATTTAAATATACTCTAAAAACTCCCTAAAATGGAAATGCGAATCCATTAACCTAATAGCTCCCTTTTTGCTTCTCATTACTGTTTCTTATCCAACAAAAATACGAAAAATCAGTTCCTAGCCTATTCCGCTTACTAGAAATGTGGAGATGTTCATTTCAAATTTTTTGGGAAAGTAGTAGATAATCGTGGAGCATTCTTCCTTTATCGGTTAAGTGTAGCGTCCCCTTTTTTTCAGAGACCAGCTTTAAAATTTTTAAAACTGTTAGCTTGAAGGGAAGTTCCTCTTTTTTGATGTCACTTACTGCTAAAACTTCATCAATCGTTAAAAGGCTCCAGCCCAAACTTCTAATAATGCTTATGCCCTCGTTTCCTATTAGCGATATGAGAAAACTTATTTCCCCGTCCAGCTTGCTGTGGGGGAAGGCTTCACTTATGTATTCACAACGGAATCCATTAATGAAGCACCTGCCATTGCAGTTCCAGGTTCTTCTGGAATAGGGATCAAGTAAACACTTGGATTCCACAGATTTTGAAAAGAAGGGACACTCTCCCACTTCAGATGTGTAACCCTGTATTAATGCTTGGGCGCAATCGTCCCTAACTAAAGGGTCAAAACTAATCTTTTTTCCCCTATTTTCTTCTCTGATTCCTTCCAAGCTATGCACCTTTAAAGTTATGTACACTATTTTTTGTCCATCCTCTGTTTTTAAGGCTTTTAGTACTTTTATCCGCAGATGGTCACCACTGTTATTTATTTCCTAAAACTTTTTGGCAACAAAAATGTCTAGAACACTTAGATAGAAGCCAGGAGATAAACTTCTTATTCTTCTCTTGTAGGTGATTTCAACTTCCAATTTCAATTCTTCTAGTCTAGATGTAACCTTTTCGCATAACTTTTCAAGTTGCTGAGATTTTTCTCCCCTAGCTATTACTGTATCATAATAGTGAATCGTTCCCCCCGGAGTTATTTTTTGGGCCGCGACGCTCAAATATTCGTAGGCCTTGAGAGGAAGAGGCATTATTATTCGGTTAGCTAATGCTGGTTCCTGGATTTGGGCCGCGTCTCCAAGGATGGGTATAACCTTGTCTTCGACATGGTTGAGTAGAATGTTTTTTTTCAAATACTCGATGGCTAAGGGGTTAATATCAACGGAGAAAACTCGGCAGTTTCTCACCCTTTTAGCGATTAGGATGGAGAAGGCTCCAATTCCAGAAAACATGTTTAGTACAACTTCCCCCTCTCTAACTAGGTTTGCCACCCTGTTATGCTCGTAACTTAGTCTAGGGGTGAAAAACACCTTCGCTAAGTCCAGCTTGTATCTACACTCATATTCTCTGTGGACTGTTTCTGTTCTATCCTCACCCGCAATGACCCTCACTTCCCCCACACGTTTCTCATTTTCAATATTTCCCACTCGCACAACAACGGTTCGAAACTGGGGATAATTATCAAGAATCGCTTCACCTATCCGGTGGTAGAACTCTGATAATTCGGGGGAGAGCCTCAGCACACAAATATCCCCAACTTGTTCGTGTCTGCGTGGAATTAGGTGCCACTTATCCTCAGGAAGCAATTTTCGAAGTATTTCTTCCTGTCTCACTATACCCTTATCTCCCAATCGCTACATTAGCCGGAGAAATCCACCAATAGAGGGATATATTCTTATTCGACTTCAAAATTTTTTCTCTTCTACAGGGTGTCGAGCATGTCTTGGACGTGTGATTCAGGTATTATGTCGTGTGGAAGTCCTTCCCTGAACCCAACCCATGTCCTCTTGGCGTAACGTGCTTTTTCCCACATTTCCTTCGTGTTTCTTGCTCCAACGTAACCATATGCTGCTTTGAGAGCGTCTGCCAGGTCTCTTACCAGTGTCCTAACGGAGCCCCTATAAGTCACCATTCCCTCCACACCCTCAGCTATTCTCTTGGTGCCCCTAGTGTATCTGTCTACTGCGTATCTTTCCCTAATGGCTGATGGAGAAGCCATTCCTCTGTACCTTTTCATGGGTACTCCCCTAATATAGACTTTCTCGCTAGGTGCCTCATCTGTTCCGGCAAATAGGTACCCAATCATAACTGCGCTTGCTCCTACACCCATTGCTTTTGCAATGTCGCCACTTCCTCGGATTCCGCCATCTGCTACAACACTTATGTGTGCATCGTGTTCCTGAACTGCGTCTGCGACGAGTGCTGTGGCGGATAAGGTTGTTAGTCCTACTCCGGTTACTTGGGTGGTTTGGCAAATGCTTCCACCCCCCAATCCTACTCGTAGACTCGCAAGATTGTTTATGTCGCTTGTGATTACCTCGTGTGCTGCCTCTTCTGTGGCTATGTTTCCGTACATGATGAAGGCGTTTACGTCTTTCGAGATTTTTTCCACTGATTTTAAGGCATTAATGTTCATACCGTGGGCTATATCTATGACTAAAATATCTACTCCCACCAGATCCAGTCTTATAGCTCTTTCGTGGTCAAAGGGGCTTATAGCGGCGCCCACCATTAAGCGTCCCTCTGCGTCTCTTGAAACGTGTGGTGAGTCCTCCAATCTTTTGATGTCTTTGAGTGTTATTAGACCGGTGAGTTTTCTGAGTTCGTCTAAAACAAGCAGTTTTTCTATTCGGTGAAGGTGGAGCAACTGCTTTACCTTCTCTGTGTTAAGTTTTCCCCCCTGAAGTATTTCCCTCTCCATGACTGTAACCAGTTTTTCCTTGGGAGTCATTTCCGAACTTACTGGAGCGTCAGGATTAGCGGTGATAACGTCTCTATTGGTAATTATTCCAACTAGGTCGCCGGATTTGTCCAGAACAGGTAGTCCTGAAATGTTTTTTTCACGCATAATTCTAATAACTGTAGAGATGGGAGTGTCCGGTGTAACCGTTAGGGGATCCCTAATTATTCCCGATATCTCTTCACGTTTAACCTTCTTTGCCATTTCCACTTCTACTTGTGTGGGACAGTTCCTGTGAAGTACTCCCAAAGCTCCCTCCCTAGCTAGAGCTATACACATTTCTGATTCAGTGACCCTATCCATGGGTGAGGATATAAAAGGTAAAGCTAACATGTGCTCCGGAGTTATCCACACAGAAATATCAGCTTCGCTGGGTTCAAAATCGCTCCTTCCGGGCAGTAGGGCAACATCGTCAAATGCTAGGTGCTCATTGATTTTATTGTTATACTGCATCCCCAACTTTTCTGAAAATTTCATAAATCTCACCGGCTTATAAAAATGTTTAATGGATTAATCCCTGATTTAGATTTAAAATTTTTGTATCCAAATCCTAACATAAATCCCCTAAAACAAGAACAAAACCCCTTTCGGGGAAATTATCGATAAATTGGACTGCTTATGATGTGGTTCCAATCAGTTATCCTCTCCCCAAATCCAAGTTCCTTCACAACTTCAAACCCAGGGGGAGGCTTACCCATCCCTGATGAGTAC
>CAZECW010000007.1:0-8369 GCA_964510585.1 uncultured archaeon
CATCCACGACCACCGTGAGCAACTCCAGCACGCCCAAGTCCACGTAGGCCCTCTTATCTGAGAGCGGTTGATGGGGAGGTTCGACCTCCACCGATTGTTGGGCGTACCACCTGTTTCTGTTTTTGTCGTAGATGATGGTGAGCAAGCCCTGCCTGCTCCAACGGTTCCACCTGGGCCGGCCTTTCCACTTTACTTTCAGCTTCTTGGGGAGCTTCAGGATGCCAGTTTCTAGCCTATAGCAGTCGCGCCTGATTAGAATCAGGAGCCTTCGCTCTCCTTTCTTCCAATCCTTCCAGTAGCGCGGCGGTGCCACCTTTTGTGTGTGTGGTGGGAGTTTTCCCTCGGCTTTTTGTAAGTAGGGCGAAGAACGATTTCCAGGCCTCGTTGTTCTTCCTCTGGATTTGCTGGGCGGTTGCGGAGCCCACTATACCCTTATACTTGTTGTAGAGGTCGCGGCTCTCCCAGTTGATCTTGCCCTTGAAGAAAGATTGCCTGCGGCGATAGTTGAGTTCGTTCCACAGTCGGGCGCATGCATCTGCGATCTCCGACAGCTGCCTGTGCTGTTTTTTCGTTGGGGCGAGTGCAAACGTGTTTGTACGCTTCATCTTTACAGCCTCGACTGCGTTTCGATGTATTTCTGAATGGTTTTGTTCGACACGTTCTCCGCTGTGGAAACGAAGTATGAGTTGGTCCAAAGCGACGGAAGCTTAAGCAGGTGGGGGAACTCCCGTCTTAAGTGGTGGGATGAGCGGCCCTTGAGTGCTTTGACGAGCTTGTGGACTGGAAGCTGGGGATATGCGGATATGAACAGGTGCAGGTGGTCGGGTTGCACTTCTAGTGCCAGGATTTCCACGCCCTTCTCCTTTGCTACTTCTCTCAGGATTTGCTCCAGCCGCATTTTTACCTCGCTTATGGGGACTGGCTTTCTGCGCTTGGGGCGCCAGAAGAGGTGGTAGTTGATGGGATAGACTTGGTTTCGAGAATGCCGGTATTCCATCTGTTGATGCAAATTTATCAACACGCAAGCCTTAAGCTTTTTTGGCATTCATCCCCACGACTTAAGTCAGGGGCTTTCTCGCCAACGGTTTTGTAACCATCCAAGCATATCATATGTGCATCGTGAGTCCCTTTTTCGTAATTATTAGACTCGGATTAAATAGAGTGACAATCTCAAAAGAGGAAAATTTGGGAATGTTTTTGAACTTATGGGACAGATTTTGCTCACTAAGGTGGTGGCAGTTGGTTAGCTATTTTCTTTAACGCCTAGTTTGCCTCGGAGTATCTTTCTTCTTTTTATTCCTTGGAGTACTTCTTTGTAGCTGGTGAATTGGTTCTCCTTGTAGCGCTGCTCCACATCTTTCCAGAGCCTGCGATAGTAGTAGAAGTACTCTGAGATTTCCAGGGGGTCTCCGAAGACTACAGCATAGTTTGACATGACTTCCGCCTTTATGTGGAGGGGGAAACTTTCGAAAATCCTGACATCGTAGCCTGATGGAGTTTTTCCTAGGAGATTTTTCATGGTTTTTAGGTTAGCTTCATTGTTCTCGGTTCTTGTGATAACCGCCACGTCAATATCGGATCGTGGGGTGGCTTCTCCTCTGGCCCAGCTTCCGTAAACCACAACCCAGAACCCACTTAGAGCCTTCAGGTCGCTTCTAATCTCCTCCAATGATTTTTTGTAGGACGTTTTCGATTACCTCCAAAAAATTGAACACACCACTTATAACTTCATCCAGCTCGTCTCGCACAATGGATTCATCAAATTTATTGTACTTGTGAACTATTGCGTTTCTTAGACCGTTAAGCCTTCTGAGAAAATCCGCCATTTCACTTTTGATGATTCCAGCAGATTCTAACCTTTCTATGTTGATGTAGTCGTCTCCAACGCTGAGCCCCAGGTCTTTAACCAACATTGCCAGGACACTCATTATTGCTTCTATGCTTGTGTGCAGACGATATAACAAAGCCTCAAAATAGTAGCGGTCATCCAAGTTTGGAGGCAAATCCCCCAGCATGGAAGCAACATAATCAATTTTTCTTCGATATTGGAGACTCCTACTCATTAAACCACCATCCATAGAAAAAGAAATTTCATCCCTTTTATCCCTTTCCTTAGAAAGGACTCCAAAAACCTATAACAAATATTTCTTCGATGGTAAAAGCATCTTTTTTCTGAAACCTTCCGAAATTTTACGAATTATGATTAAAAGGTCTTAGAATGTGTTGAAATTGGATAACAGTTTATTTTAACGAGTCCTCATAGATTTTTTCCCAAAACAGTTTTCTTATTTCATGTGCGCCACGGGAGTTGGGTTCAATCACCAGCCATAACCAGGGAGTGTTATCCTCAGGATGGTAATATTTGCCGCTTGGATCGTTATAGTTTACTCCGTGACCCAGAAAGTGTCTGTGAATGTCTACCAGCGTTAGGCCCTTCTCCAGGGCGACTTCCATAATTCTTTTGTTCCAGTGGTCGAGTACCTTAAGCCCATCAGGCCAGCGGGAATAGCCCTCCTTTTCCAGATTCCCAATGCCGTCTGAAGGATCATAAATGTTCCCAATATATATTCTGGGGGGTTTGGGGAACCTTACGGGATCTTGAAGGTAGGATATGATTTTAATGAGCTTCGCCTTCATCTCGTAGCTTAGTTTTTTACCCTTCTCTTCGGGCACTCCATAGTGGTGTAGTAGATCGTTTCCCCCAACTGTTATGATAATTATGGTGGCCTGGTTTTCTCCTGTGGGCACTTTGGGAAGTTGCCAGTTAAGAACGGTGTCCGTGGTCGCCCCATCGGAAGTAAGATTGTAGAACCCTATTCCGGGGTAGAGGGTGGCTAAATCCTTCCCCCTCCAGTCGGGATAAGCATCATCTAGGTTCTTGTAGAGAAGCGACGCAGCCCCCCACCCCGGTCCACCAGCATAGTAGTCTATAAGCATACTGTCGCCCAGAGCCACGTAACATTGACGCCCCAACACTTTTTGATTCTCTTTTCTCGTACCCATTTTTATCACTTTAACTAAAACCATTTTTAACTGTTTTTGACACTAAAAAATTTTCCCACCTTTTTTAATCTTTAGTGTATCTGAGTTTTCCAATTTAATGATGAAACCTTTTTGAAGCTTGGTAATAATTTATAAGTGTGAACACAACGTATTTTATAGAAAAAGGGTGAGTAAAAATGGTTTCTCCACTTAAGGATAAGATAGCAATTATGGGTGTGGGATACACCAAATTTGGAGAATTATGGGACAAAAGCCAAGAAGACCTCATGGTCGACGCAGCATACGAAGCTTTTAACGACGCGGGAATAGAACCCAAAGACATAGATGCAATCTGGGTTGGCGTACAATACTTCTTCACAGGACTGTCTGGCGCCACAGCCACAGAACCCCTAAAAATTTTTGGAAAACCCGCAACCAGAGTGGAAAACTTTTGCGCCTCAGGAATGGACGCCTTCCGAAACGCCTGCTACGCGGTCTACTCTGGAGACATAGACATTGCCCTAGCCTGCGGCGTAGAAAAACTCATGGACGCCGGATCCAAAGGACTGCCAGGGTTTGACCAATTTGGACATCCAGTCTATGGCAACGTTTCCGCCCCAGGAATGTTCGCCCTAATGGCTACAAGAGCGTTCCACAATTGGGAGTGGACTAAGGAGGATTTGGCAAGAGTAGCAGTTAAAAATCACTACAATGGCGCCGCGCATCCCAAGGCTCACTTCAGAAGGGAAATTAAGATTGAGGATGTTTTAAATGCCCCCATGATTGCTGAACCCTTGGGCAGGTATGACTGCTGCGCTATGAGCGACGGAGCCGCGGCACTTATTGTTACACGTCCAGAGATTGCAAAGCAGTACAAACACAAGGACGACTTTGTGGTTTTGAAGGGAAATGGCATGGCCGTGGAAACCGTTTACCCTTACTATAAACCCAGTTTTGATTTTTCCGAAGTACCAGCAACCATTAAGGCGGCTCAAGCGGCCTACAAGGCTGCAGGAATAAAGGATCCAGTCAAAGAGATTGGGTTTGCCGAGGTACACGACTGCTTCACCATAACAGAACTCCTAAATATGCAAGATTTAGGACTATGCAAAAAGGGTGAAGCTGCCCAACTGGTAAAGGATGGTTTCACCGCTATTGATGGCGAATTTCCAATTAATCCCAGCGGTGGACTCAAATGTTTCGGACACCCAATTGGAGCCACAGGATGCCGCATGCTGGTTGAAGTCACAAAGCAGATTCAAGGCAGGGCAGATGGACGTCAGGTTGAAAGGAATGAGGTGGGAATGGCCCACAATCTGGGCGGACCCTACACAGTTTGCACTGTGACTATTCTCGGAAGACCCTAAAAAACCCATTTAGCTCCTGTTTTTCCCTTTTTTAGTAAAAAACTGATAGTATATGACTTATTAGGGGGTTTCCCACTAATTTTACGCTTATTTTTATTTTTTTGTTTGGCTGGTTTTTTCTGGTTCTTTTTCTTTTATTGGGTTGGGGTTTATTTTTTCTGCCAGTTTCTCCCAGTATTCTTCGCCTACAGAGTAGAGTCCGCAGCTTGCGCCGGCTCTGAAGGTGTAGAGGTTTTCAAGTCCCTCCATTTTTTGTGCGTCTTTTTCTAGTGATGTCTGTGTTTGGGTTTTGGCTTTTTTCATTTTTGTTCCCTACTGTTTTCTGTTTTCGGTGTGTTCTTTTCTTTTTGTTCTTCTTTTCTCCACATTTCTTCATAGTAGAAGTATAGGCTGCAGTTTCCGGACATGCAGCAGGGGTAGAGCATATCTGACCCCAGCCCTCGGAGGTCTAAGTCTAGGGGGTTGTTTTCCTCTGTATTTTCTTCTTTTTTATTTTTCGGGGTTCCCTGCGTTTTTCTCACCAGCTCTTCTCATGCCTGTTCTTTTGGAAATGTGTGGGGGGATTAAAAGCTTTCGCTTATTTCCTAATTTTAAACAATGGGGTTAAGTCCTCCTAAGCAGCACTCAAGAAGCTAAAAACCACATTTTTAGAAGGAAGTAACGGGGGCAAGTATTTCTGTTGTTTTTTTTTGTTTGTTTTGCTGTTGGGATTTTGGAGAGGTTGGGTTTTTTATGTTCTTAGGGCTTGGAAGTAGCATGCTCCGTTTTCGGGCATTGTTTGGAGCATGTTTAGTTTGACTTGGAATCCCATTTTGTCAAACACCGTTTGGAGTGCTGATAGGCAAGCGGCTTTGCAGGGCAATTTTTTAAGCTCCTCTTCGCTTATTAGGTTTTTTAGGGATTGATAAATTTTGCAGTCGTTCTCCGCCACTTTGAAGCTGAGTTCACGGGCATTGTTTGCCTCTATTTGGACAATTCCCATGAGGTGAACTGATAAGTACGCTATCTCTATGTATCTTTGTGCCACATGAGGAAAGATTAACTCACCGGTTTTCTTAGCGGCTTCCAATAGGATTTCATATGTTCGGTCACGATATTTGTCCTGGTCGCTTAGTTCCATGGTTCGAAGCATTAGTTGTTTGCCCCACTCTTCAAAGTCTTGGATGTTTTTGCTCGCAGCATACCTTTTCGCAATTGCCTCCCCATCAAATTCCTTCTCTATCGTTTCAAAGAGTTCATCCTTAATGTAGAAATCATACTTCTCAGCCATACTACTCACCTTCAAGTCTATTTTGCAATTTCCTCCGGGGGTTGTATCACTACACTCAAAGCTTTATTGGGGCACACCTCCACACACTTCATACAGCCCACACACTTGGGAGTCATAGGCGCTAATAGCAGGTAGGAGCCCGGCTGGTTTTCATCAATAGGCTGATACTTCTTTATCATCATAGGGTTAGGCGTAACCAGAAACACCTCGCCCGGACAAACATCCATACACTTCTTGCAAGCAAAGGGTGTGGTACACTTCTGATAATCTATCGTCACCAAAACCTTACAACTCATACTAATCACCACGAATGTTTAAGCACCTCAAAATTGCGGCGGTTCACAAGTTTAATTGCGCCCCTTTTACATCCCGTTTCACAGAGCCCACAGCCAAAACACCTGGTTAAATCAATATAGGGAATCCCCTTCCTCACATTAGCTGTGATGGCCCCAAACTGGCAACGGGTAACACACTGAAAACATCCATTACACTTCTCAGGATGGGCGAGAGTAGCAACACGCTCCCCCTTCAAAAGCTGCTTCATTCCATAGTCTAATCTCCAGCGAATACTTAGACAATCACCATACGTACAATTGCACAATCCTCCAATGTAGGGTGCTCCTTCTCTTAACCCGAATGTCATAAGGGTATGAACCATACCCTTCTTATTCCACTCTTCCAACCATTTTTTGGCTTCTTTATCACTAACAAATTCGGCACCAGCAGCATACCTTGAGGGGAGGCGCTCCCACCGAAACATACCCACACCCAACCCCAGGCAGGTCATCTTTGAACGGTCACGCTCAATGTAGCCGTGAAGCTGCCTACGACAATCACAGGCAATAAAGGCAATGGGACTAGCAAGATCAATCATAGTCTTCGCATCCTCCAAAGTAATCACCTGACCAGTGTGAATATCCCTCGCCAGTCTATTAAATTTAGCAACATACTCTGGGAATTTCTCGGGATCCAAATTTTTAACTTGAAGCGTCTCAAGGGCAAGAGCACCCAACTGAGCCTCAAGATTTGCTCCCGCCCCTTCACCTTTGCGGTCAACCCTTGCACGATGGTACATCTGACGAGCGTAACGGCTAGCCCACTGATACCAATACTTACCAGTACCATGCTTGGTGCAAAAATCACACATTCCAAAACCACTCCCAATAATTTCACATCTAAACTATGTCTTTAAATCTTTTAAAATTAAAAAAACAGTGTAAACTTAATAAATAAGGGTTACGGAAGGAGGAAAATTGGTTTAGGGTTCTACCAGGAATGTTTAAGCACTTCGAAGTTGCGGCGGTCCACAAGCTCAATGACTTGACGTTTGCATCCAGTCGCACATAGTCCGCAGCCGAAACACTTAGTTAAATCAATGTAGGGCTTTTCAGCCCGAATATTAGCAGTAATGGCTCCAAACTGGCACCGAGAAACACATTGAAAACAGCCATTACAGTTCTCAGGATGAGCTATTACAGCCACCCTTTCCCCCTTAATGAGCTGCTCTATTCCATAATCGCGACGCCAGCGAATACTTATACAGTCAGCATAGGTACAATTACATAATCCTCCAATATAGGGCGCCCCATCCCTCAAGCCAAAAGTCATAAGAGAGTGAACCATACCCTTCCTATCCCAAGTTTCTAACCATTTTTTCGCTTCCTTATCACTAACAAAGTGTACCCCAGCAACGTATCTTGAGGGTTCCCTTTCCCACCGAAACATTCCCACACCCAACCCCAGGCAGGTCATCTTTGAGAGGTCGCGTTCAATGTAGCCGTGAAGCTGCCTACGACAATCACAGGCAATAAAGGCAATGGGACTAGCAAGATCAATCATAGTCTTCGCATCCTCCAAAGTTATAACCTGGCCAGAATTCGTGACTCTTGCCAACTGGTTCACTTTCGCTACCAGCTCCGGAAACTTTTCAGGGTTAAGATTCTTAGCCTGAATCGCCTCAATCGCCGCTAATCCCATCTGAGCCTCTAATTGTGCAGTGCCTCCTGCCCCAGAAACCTTCCTATCAGTCCTCCTTCGATGGTACATTTGGCGGGCGTAACGGCTAGCCCACTGATACCAATACTTACCAGTACCATGCTTGGTGCAAAAATCACACATTCCAAAACCACTCCCAAAACCAAGAAGGTTAACAAACACCAAGGATATTAATATAGAGAATAACTCATTATTTCTTGTTTAAGATAGAAAATGAGTAGATTTTAATAAGTTTTACCTGTAATTGCTGTGTTGTATAATTTTACTTTTTCTAATGAATTTATTTAATTTTCTTAAATTTTTTCAAATTAACAATGTGAAATTGCAAAAAATTCAAAATAATATATAAATAAATTAAAAAAATAAGAATTATGCAACACAGCACCTGTAATCAATAGTTAATAAAGAAAAAACGGAACCCGAAAATTCCAGAGAGGGTGGTCGCTTCCAATTCCAATTATTCTGCGAGAATTAGTGTGGGTGACGCGGATGCCATGCGAGGGGGAGGGGGGATTAGGATGAAAAGAGGATAAAAAACCGATACCCACGTCACCCACGCATTATACTGTTATACTTAATAATATATAGGTTTTTCGGTTGGTTCGGGCGACACTAGACATTTTCGGGCTTAGCGTGATAGCTTAAAGGTTATAATTGCTTAACATTAAAACTGGTGAATTTTGAAAAATAGATGTGTGCTCATCGAGGTTGACTACAAACCTCCTGAGAGAAGGGTTAGAAAAGCATCCACACCA
>CAZECW010000008.1:0-17126 GCA_964510585.1 uncultured archaeon
GGACATTCGGGCGAACGCCAAAGGGGGGAGGAAGCTAAACAAGATGGTGCACAATTTCTGGAGCCACCACTATCTCTTGAAGCGCATCCGAGAGGTCTCTGAAGAATATGGTATTCGAGTCGAGGTGGTGAACGAGCGTGGAACGTCGAGCCAGTGTCCCTGGTGTGGGAGCGGTGAAGTGATAAAGCGGGGCAGACTGCTTAAGTGCAAGCAATGTGGGATTGAGGCGCACCGAGATGTGGCAGGGGCATTAAACATAGGTGCCGTCTATAACGGAGGGCACGTTAACTGGGCGATGGCACACCCATTGGAGGTTCAAATATGAGCTTCCAAGAATCCCCCGACTTTAGTCGCGGAGAGTGTCAAAGAAGGGCAACCTTACCATTATTGACTGCTTAAACGTAAAAGGTGGTAAAGAAGGGCTGGAAGGCAACATCTATCCTGTTTCTAACCCCTTTGATGTAGATAAAGTTTTGTCAGAAATGACAAAGGTGAGAAATAGTATCCCTGAAGGTAAATCAGTCTTCTGGATATTCTCCACACTAACCGACATGAGCGTCGGCCTCCCTGAAGCTGATGTAATTAGATTTTGTAGAAAAGTTTTCCGTTACCATAAATATTGCGGAGATCTAGCTCTCTACACACTCACAGAACAAGCCCATCCCAAAAGATTCCAAACAATGCTCTACCAATTATCTGACGTCTTCATAAAGTTTATAGGAGAGGACACTCCCGAAGGGATAGATTCCAAAATACAAATTTTAAAAGGAGTTTTCAACTTTAGCTTGAAAAAAACGAGATACATAATTAATGAAAAGAAACAAATCCAATTTTTAGAAGACTAAAAAGTAAATACGCAAACTTACATGAGCTACGCTTCTTAGACAAAGAACGAAAACATGTTTTTATAGCAAAAATAAAAAATATTGAAACCCTCGGAACCTAACTCATTACTCTTTCCTACTCCCTTAGCTGCCTCTTTAGAACCTTCCCTGTTAAACTCATAGGAAGTTCCTTACGGAACTCAATAATTTTTGGCACCTTATACTTGGCTAAATTATTTCTTAGAAAATTCATAATGTCCTCTTTTAATTCTGGACTTTCCTGGTAGCCTTCCTTTAGCACTATGAATACCTTCACTCTTTCACTACCCGGACGTTCAGGATCCGGAACACCAACAGTTGCAGCCAGAGCCACTGCGGGATGCTGGTGAACAACCTCATCCACTTCCCTAGAGAAGACCTTGTATCCTGAAACATTAATCATATCCTTTGTACGGTCTACTATGTAGAAGTAGCCATCTTCATCCATATAGCCCACATCTCCTGTAAATAGCCAACCGTCCTTGAGGGCGTGGGCGGTTTCCTCAGGCTTGTTCCAGTAGCCCTTGTAGAATACCTGTGGACCGTACACTGCTAATTCGCCTTTTTCACCCACAGGCAAAGCTTCTCTTGTGTTGATGTCCACGACCTTAACTATGGTGTCTGCAACGGGTAAACCCACGGAGCCGACCTTTTTCTTTCCTTTGAAGGGCATAATTGTTGCACAGGGGCTTGCTTCTGTGAGTCCCCAGATCTCCACCACCACGCCTTTGGTTTTGGATTGCAACTCCTTAATGATTTCTACCGGCATTGGGGCTGCAGCGCTCAAAAATTGTTCAGCGTTGACCACTTTGGATTCAAAGAATTTGGGATTCTTTAGTAGCATCATGTATAGGGTGGGCACGTTCACTATCCATTTGGGATTATAATCGTTTATTAGTTGAATTATGTTGTCTGTGTCTCGTGGGTTCCATACTAGGCACTGAGCGCCTCCAATGGTTACCGCCACCAGGCAAACTATCAGTCCTGCTACGTGGAACATGGGGAAAGCTGAGCAGAAGGTGTCTGTTCCAAAGGTGGGATTAAACCAAGTGTAAACCTGGTATATGTTGCACACCATGTTGCGGTGGGTGAGAACCACACCCTTGGGAAGGCCGGTGGTGCCTCCTGTATACTGTAGGATTGCCTCATCCTCTTCAGGGTCAATTTTTATTTTTGGAGGTTGAGGCGGATGAGTTCTAATTAGGGTGAGGAACTGTTTGGCTCCTTCCACCTCTTTAGGCTCAGCTAGGGGTCCTGGCTGCTGGGGAAAGTCGCCTAAGCCAGCAATGATTATGTTTTTCAGTTTGGTGTTGGGCTTGACTTCATTTACTCGGGAGAGGAATAGGTCTAGGGATATTATTGTTTCTGCTCCTGAGTCGTTTAGGATGAATTCTATTTCTCGGGGTGAGAGTAGGGGGTTTATTCCTACCACTGTCCCTCCGGCTTTAAGTATTCCGTATATGCTTATTACGTATTGTGGGACGTTAAGCATAAGGAGGGCTACTCTACTGCCCTTTTTAACTCCCATATCTGCCAGTGCATTGGCAAAACGATCTACATATTCTCCCAATTCTTTGTAAGTTACTGTTCTTTTGCCCCAGAAAAGTGCTGGCTTATCTGGAAAATTTTTCACCGACTCGTTGAGGGTATCATAAACTGGTATTTTTGGATAATTTATGGTCTTTGGAACATCTTTATCATAGTTTTTTAACCATGGTTTTGAGAGGTACACTTTTTCGGCCAATTATACTGCCTCCATCTCCTCCGGTAATTAGTATAAATGTGCTTTTTGAATTTTAAGCATTTTCGGATTTAAAAATATTATTTTTTTTCAATATTAAATTTTTAATATCAATAAAAATGGGTGGACGAGTAACTTTTTAGAAACTAAATCTCATCTGATACCTAAACGGATTTTCGTGTAAGAATAACTATTTATTTTATGTGAGTTTCTTTTTTGTTCCTATTAGATACTCTGGTTGGAAGATTTTCTCTATTGTTTTTTCGTCCATCAATCCCTTTTCTAAAACCAACTGCCTAACTGATACTCCTTTGCTGAGTGCTTCTTTTGCGATTTCAGCCGCCTTAAGGTATCCGATATGTGGTGAGAGAAGGGTAACAAGCGAAGGGTTCTTTTCAAGGTACTCTTTACACCTTTCACGGTTAGCTTTTATCTCCAATACACATTTTGTGGTAAAAACGGGAAGATAATTTACTAGGATGTCTATGGATTGGAGGAGGTTGTGGATTATTACGGGCATCATCACGTTAAGTTCTAGTTGTCCCGCCTGCACCGCTAAGGATATGGTGAGGTCGTTTCCCACAATTTGGAAACCTATCATATCTAAACACTCACACATTACGGGATTCACTTTTCCGGGCATCATTGATGAGCCTGGTTGAACCGCTGGTAGTACAATCTCTGAGAGGCCAGTGGTTGGCCCAGAGTTGAGGAGGCGTAGGTCATTTGCTATGCGAATTAGTTCCAAGGCAAGTTCTTTTAGTCCACTTGACACTGCGGCTATTTTGAGTTGGCTCTGCTGTGCTTCAAAGGGATCAGATGCTGGTTTAAGGTTAAGAGAACTTATTTCAGAGAGCTTTTTCACCGCTGTTTCTCTATATTTTGGGTGCGTGTTAACGCCTGTTCCAGTTGCTGTGCCACCCAAAGCTACCTCCTCTATCTCTTGTTTTCTAATTTTTAGTTGTCTTAGGGCTCGGTCTATTGCTGACGCGTAAGCATTGAATTCCTGTCCTAGGGTAACTGGTAAGGCGTCATTAAGATGGGTTCTCCCAGATTTTATCACATCGGCAAACTCTTCTCCCTTCTTGCGAAAAGCGTCTCTGAGATTTTCCAGTACAATAAACAGTTTTTGCAGACCTAGAATTGTGGCTACATGCATAGCGGTGGGGAAGGTATCATTAGTTGATTGTGCCATGTTAACGTGATCGTTTGGGCTTATTGTTTTGTATTCACCTTTGGGTCTGCCAATTATTTCTAAGGCGCGGTTGGCTAGTACCTCATTTACATTCATGTTAAAGGAGGTGCCCGCCCCTGCTTGGAAAACATCTACCACAAATTGATCCATTAGTTTGCCTCCCAGAACTTCATCACAAGCCTGAACTATGGCCTCCCCTATTTTGGGATCTAGAAAACCCACCTCCATATTGGTCAGGGCGGCAGCCTTCTTTACCATAACGTAAGCCTTTACAAAAAGGGGATGTTCCCTCAACCCACTAACGGGAAAATTTTCTAGTGCTCTTTGAGTCTGAATTCCATAATAAGCCTCAAATGGCACCTCCTTCTCTCCTAACGAATCCAGCTCTCTCCGCATTCTCATAACTATCCAACCAGCGTCAATTACAGACTGTTGACTACAGAAAAAGTTTACTCTCACTATAAAAATTTAATTCCCGTAAGTTAAGAGAATAGGAGAGGGAAACAAAAAATATTAATGTTTACTCCGAATCGAAGAAATAAGTTAGGAATTGTGGGTTCACCCATTTTAACATTTCTAATAAAAAGGAAAGCCCACATCCCCAAAGAATTAAGTCTTTTAGAATAATTCAGGTTTCTTCAGATGGAAATGGTACACGAATTGGCATACCGGATCTCCTCGGGATCGGCAGAGCACCTCATTGCAGGTAACTGAATCTGCACCCCAATCCTCTAATCTGTGTTCTTCAATCCATTCCATGATTCCGGACAGTGTATTACACATAAACAATTGGGGTGATGGAGAAATCAAATCTTTACAGAGGGGACAGTCCGCTATAGTGTAGGTTATATGTACATCGCTTCCTTCTTTCTTAAATTCGGTTTTATCAAAAGTTGTTCCCGTGAAGAATTTGAATCCAAGATTATAAGCGGACTTGGGGTCAGCCAATTCTTCTAGACTTTTTGCGGGTCTCTGAGTTGCAGCTAGATATCTGGTATAGATAAATTCACCCATGTCTCTCCCTATTTTTTTTAACTCTTGGTTAACTATTGCTGGATCCCTATGAATTTTCATAAAATAGCTAATTAGAGCTTGTACCAAGGATCTATAGACGAGTATGTTAATTTTTTCGGCTTTTATTCTCCAGGCTAGTACTCCTTTTACACCCAAATTTTTCACCTCTTTATTTTTCTAAATCCTGAAACATATTTTATCGCTCCCTTTGCTCCAAAATCGCCGGTTGTTATCATTACTCGCGCTTTAGATATGCCAAGCTCCTCTGCTATATCATCAACAGTATGGTCGCCGTCACAGAGCTGGAGAATAGCTATCGCCATTGGTTCCTTTACCTTTTTCAAAATATTTTTGTCGACAAGTACGGGATAACTCACAGTTATGGTTACTTCGGCTCCTCCTTCTTGGGAGGAGGACGCTAAAACTGGCTCGCTGGGTTTTTCTACCTCTATTTCCTCAGCGTAAGCCTCCTCTGGAATAGACTTGGCTATTTCAAGTTCTTCTGCTGCAGAAACTGCTTGCACAACTTTAAGAGGCGCCTCAGGAACTTTTTCGGCTACTGCTTTGACCTGCGGGGCGGGGAGCTCTTTTTCCAGCTCTTTGAACAAGTCCGTGTAATTCTCTTCTATGCGTTTACCAGCGACAATTAGAACCCCTTCCTTTTCATAGCTCTCTATAGCAAGGATTATACGGGGAGAAGCCTTATAAATCAGTAGATTGCTTTTTGGCAACTTTTTAAGCTGGTAATCCCCCGGACTCCAAACTGGGAAAACTCTACTTAGCTGTTTGACGGCGGCCACAGATTCTGCCATAAGTGAAGAGTAGAGTATATTGCCACTATCATCTAGAAACGCCAAGTAACATTTCTTGGGCATAAACTTCGCAATATTTTCGGCGATTTCTTTAAATCTCTTCTCCATGGTTACTGCCTGTCCAAATTTATGCTTTAGTATATATTAAAAATATTTAACATATTAAATCTTTTTGGAGCGCAAAATTCATAAAAAGACTCCAAAAAAGCAAAACCCCCAGCCTTCAGAAGTTCCCAACCTTTTAGCCGAAACCGTCCAGGAACGCCTTTACATTTTTACCCAAATCTCGATGATAGTATCCGCCTTCCAAGATTGCGAAGCGTCTCCCCGAACAAACTTTTTCTGAAAACTCCTTCACCATGGCGCCAATGGTTTTATAATCCTCGGTTTTCAATCGGCCTCCCCAGTCCAACTCATACTCATCAAAACCAGCGGAACATGCAACAATGTCACATCCTCGGGCAGCTTCAACCTTCAATTGCTCCGAAATTTCCTCCAAGTACTCTTTTCTACCGCCGTGATTCGGGTTAAGGATGGAAATTCCGGGTAGACCGCCAAGAATGTTCACTGTTCCATCTCCAAAGTGTAAATCGAAGTCCAGAATAAACACTTTCTCAGCCTTACCCTCACTCCTAAGCTTCAAAATGGCAATAGCCATATTGTTAAAAAAGCAGAACCCCCAGCAAGAGTCGCTAGAAGCGTGGTGACCGGGAGGACGAATCAAACCAAAAGCAGGCTCCCCACCATAACCGATTTCGGCAGCCATAATAGCGCCGCCAGCTGAAAGAGCTGCCACCTCATAAAGCCTCTTGTCACTTTTAATGGAATCAATGTGTCTCTGGGTATGAGCCCTCCTTATATCCTCCTCAGTGGCTGGTTTAGGCTCCACAAACTCAAAGTGCTTATAAAGGGCGTCATAAATACTCTCAATCCGCCCTGCCTTAGCCGCTGGGTCAGAAGCGTAAACAATTTTGTACATTTCGTGGTAAACAATCTTCAAAGCCAACCCAACCTCCAAACCAACAAGTAAGCTCCCTTATGAATAGGACTATGAAGGTATTAAATTTTTGCGCCTGTTGAAAACATCTTAAAAATAGTTTCACCTTTTTTGCACTAGTTTGGTTACAGTTAGAAGGCGGGGTAGACACGGAAGTTTTTAGGGAAGGGAAAAGGTTTTATTTTTGGAAGGTAGCCTTAATTATTCTTTTCTTTTTCGCCCTCTTCCCTGAAAAAGTCTTGGTCTTCTCTATAGTCGACATATCCTTCAGAAATTATTCTTGCTCTGAATCTTTCTCTCCTCTTCTTTTCTATGGGACTAAAATCCTTATTGTCTTTTCTAGGCAAATTTTTCACCCTAATAGGAACATTAAACTTTTACACAATTCACTCTATTTTTTTGTTTGTTCCCTTCACATGGTGATTTTACCCTAAATATTTAAACACCAATTAAATATTAAATGTTTTCTAAACAAGGCTTTTGGTATATTATAGGTCAAACAGGTTTAAAAATGTGCTAACAGCTATTACATATTTTTGAAAGCTAAATCGCAGATTTGAATCAAAAATTTTTAGACGCACAAGACTCATAGGAAAGACAGGGTACGCCTATTTTTTCCATTTAACTTTTTCTTTTTTGGACAAGTTTTCCAGTTCTTCCGAGTCCAGCTCGGGTTCCACTTGGGCTAATTTTTTAAGTTCTTCCAGGTTATAGTTTTCAATTTCTCCTTTTTTTCCAACCTTGGGGGCGCAAACTTTACAGTCTTTATCCACAGTTTCTCCTCCAAAAACACTACCTACTTTTACTCAAATAGCCAAATCTTATAAACATTTAGTTTATAGGAACCCCCAAACACCATAGGTTCCAGTAATAGGATCCCTAAAAAGATCTAAATGTGGGGGATAAAAGGTAAAGACCACAAAAACCACAAGTAACACAATAATCGCGGCAAGCGCCATTTTGGAGAATATTGGGGAAAGCGGAGATTTAGTTAAGAATTTGTAACTTGCAAGTTGTCCAATTATTATGGCGACGTAAAAAATCAGGATATCCATAATTAAGTTTCCATGGCCGAGGATAAACGTATATGAATAAAATAGAACAACGATGGAAACAGGTATAGAATAGATGCAGATGGCCTTTGCCACAATAAAATTGTTAGTAGACTGTTTCAAGTAGCGGTACTCGATAAGCGAATAGAACAGAGCAGGCCAAACACCCAATTTTAAATGTTCCCACACACTTTCATTAACAGCGGCAACTAGGGCTACGGGCAAAAAACCACCAGACCAATCGAATACAAAATGCAGCAAAGAACCCAAAAAAGAAATAAATAAGACTCCCAATAATTCCCAAACCAAAACCTCATTCCTCATAAACCAAAACCCACACAGAACCAATTCAAATAACAGTTTAACCCTAAAACCTCTTAAGGTTAACTAAAAGATATTTTTCCAAGTGGTAAAAAACTAGAACACTATTTTTGCTACCCTTTCCGACTTTAAATACTCCCATCCTCTAAAGGTCTCCCCCTCTTTAACAACCACCACATTTTCGGGTTGGGGATTGAGAAGCCTAACTTGGCAATTAGCATTTTATAGCTCTTTTCTGAAGCGGAGAAATGAGGTGTAGAAACTTTTAATTTTCGAAACATAATTTTGGTTTGGTGGCGCAAGATTTATTTCAGTAATTTTTTATGTTTTTTCTCAAAAATGGGAGGCTTGCCGGAATGTGTCAATGGTGTATTCAGCATGGTGAAGGTAAGAAATGGTACCTTAATATTAAGAATTATGCCCGGAAAATGTATAAGCCGAGGCCTACCACTCCCGAGGCGGAGGCAGACCTTGCCAGATTGATGGCGGAAACTGTAAGAAACGCAATTATGAAGAGAGGTAGTCCAGAATGGTCTCAGTACAAGTCTCAGATTGAAAAACTGTCACACTCTGTTCACTTCGGCCAAGTTGTCCCACTTGAGGACATGAAACTAATAATGGATATTGCTTGGCCCCTGGCCATTATGACCTGTGCCTGTAGAAGATCAGTTAGAGGTTTGGAGAATGAGAAAAACTATCTATGCATGGGTTTGGGTGTAGGAATGTACCGGTGGGAGAAGTTTCCAGACACATATTTTGGCGGTGTAGAATTCGTGGATCAGAATGATGCGAAGAAGTGGCTTGAAGAACTGGACAAAAGAGGCTTGGTACATACTATATGGGTTTTTGGAACCCCCTACATTGGAGGGGTGTGCAACTGTGAGTACCCAGTTTGCCTAGGCATTCGTAACACTCTGGACTTCGATTTGAAATTCCTGTTCAAGAGCGAGTACGTTGCAGTTTTTGAACCGGAAAAGTGTAAGGGCTGTAAGACTTGCCTGTCGCGTTGCCAGTTTAGAGCCATAAACTGGGAGGTTTCAGAGGAAAGGCCCTATATTAACATGTATAACTGCTTTGGCTGCGGACTCTGCGTCACAGCTTGCAAGAATGGTGCGATACACCTAGAGGAAAGGACGAAATTTCCCGCTCTAAGAAACAATTGGTAAAGGAGGCTCAAATTTGAAGGTCTCTGTGGATATGAGTAAGTGTGTGGGAGCTATGAAGTGCGCCAAGTGCTTGAACATTTGCCCCGCAACTGTTTTCGCCATGTATCCCAAAGAGGTTAAAATGTTTGAACCAAGCAAGGAGTGGGAAATCATTCCGGACCTTGAACCCCTCTGCATTGGCTGCATGAAGTGTGTTAATATCTGTCCCGGTAAGGCAATCATAGTCTTGGAGAGTGAGGTGGAAGCAAAATGAGTTACGATTACTACATTGCAGATGAGGCGTTGAAAACACTAAACGAGGAGTTCTCCCTAGAAAAAGCCATCAAGGAATTCGCCTCGAAAGCAAAGGAGAGTGGAGAAGACTCGCTTAAGCTGGGAGAACATTTCTTCGGAGATTATGGGGAGAAAGCTATAAGGAGAGCCATAGAACTAGGAGACAAATACATGGATCGCCAGGGAGAAATACTAAAACAGGTCGCGGAAAAAACAGGACACATATTTCCCCACGTCCCCCAGCGCTATTTGGAAATAATGCTTATGGGAACCAGGCCCACAGCCAAATTCTACGTTTACGGAAACAACACCCAAGTAATAGATTTTACACTGCCAAAATGTCCCGGACACGAATTGCTTAAACAAAATCTGGATCAGAAAATAGCAGATGCCCTGCCTTGCCAACATGCCTGCCTCTCAGCACTTAACACTCTCTACAAAGAGCTTAAACTATCCGTAGAAGTAAGAATTATCGAGAAAATGCCAGAAAAACCATGCCACTTCACATGTTTAAAGAAATAGTAAAAAGTACTCTGGGATAGACTCCGCGAAGAAACTACGTAGGATAGCTCTTGGAGCTAGTCATATTGAGGGTAAGCTCATTAAAGAAGATTTATTAAAGTGAATAATGAATTTTCATAGAAACTTGTTTGTGGTGGGTTTTATGGATGTACTAAAAGCTATCGAAGAGAGAAGAAGCATAAGGGAGTATACGGGAAAAGTTCCCAGCGAAGAGACCATACGCTCAATAATTGAGGCGGGGAGGCTTGCTCCCTCAGCGGGAAATAGGCAACCTTGCAGGTTTGTGGTTGTTTGGGATAGGGATAAAATTTTGAAGATCGCCAAGGCTTCAATGAAATTCCTCAATAAAGCTGGAGTAGTGATAGTGGCCACTGCGGATCCCAAACTTGATCCCAAATGGTATCCTGTGGACACAGGAATAGCTGTGGAACATATGGTTCTCGCAGCCCAGTCTCTGGGACTTGGAACATGTTGGGTGGGTGCCTTCGACGAGGAGGAAATTAAAAGAATACTGGAAATACCCAAGGAGGTAACAGTAGTGGCCATGTTGGGAGTCGGGTACCCGAAACAGGTACCAAGCCCCACCTCAAGAAAAAAGCTAGAGGAAATTTTCTTTAGGGATCGCTGGAAACATCCCTACTCTTAGAACGGACGAGCGTAATACTCCTCTTCATAATTTTTATTTCGTAATGTATGATTGTGTTTTCGAATAGGAATTTGGAAAGTGCACTCGTCATTTTTTTTCAGAGTTTCTATTTTTGACTTTATTTTTATGGTTGGTTAAATATGGATTCTCCTTAGGTGTCTTGAGCTTTATTTATATGGTTCCTAATCACCATATGGGGAAAAAAGGGAGTAAAATAGGTGGTTGTGGTTTACATTTCTTTTCTGGTTCTTTGTATCATTTGTTCAACTTTTTCCCTGGTGATAGTTAATTCAGAGAACATTTTGATTATTTCTTGTTCGACTTTTAGGTTTGATGAAATATTTGAGGCTAACGCCCTGTTTATGGTCATCTTGCCTAAGTATAGGAGGAAGGGATTCTTGCTAGCCAGTTTCTTGGCAAAGTCCATAACCACATCCATGAGTTTATCATTTGGTACTACGTCTAGAACGAATCCTATTTCTTTAGCGTATTTGGCGTCGAATCTCTCACCGAGCAGAATTGTTTTCTTCGCTATTTGTGGCCCCAATATTCGGGGCATAAAAGTCATGCCAGAAGCCACTGGAAGTAGGCCCACATCAATTTCTATGGGACCCATAATTGCATCTTCAGTGCAGAATCGGAAATCGCAGGAGGCAGCAAACTCGTATCCTCCTCCCAGAGCGTACTTGTGTATTGCAGCTATTACGGGAGGCCTCAGAGTTTTCAGTAGGAAATTGATTTGTTGAACCTTACATATAGTGTCGTAAACTGCTTGGGGGCCGAAATCAATACTCTTTGAAAACTGTTTTACATCTGCTCCGGCGCAGAAGGCTCTACCTGCCCCTCGGAGAATGACGACGCGTACATCCCAATCATTATCAATCTCGATCAGAGTGTCGTAGAAGAGGTCTGCCAGCTCCCTATTTATGGCGTTTAAGGATTCTGGCCTATTTAGAGTGATGGTTGCAATTCCATCCTTCTTTTCCCAAAACACTACTTTATCCATAAGCACTCCATCCATTTAACCTGTTTACCTTTTTGGCACATTTAAGCCCTTACTATATTTTTTTCATAAGTGTGAGGCAGTACATTAAACTTGGTTAAGTTCAAGCGTGCACCAAACTATAACTTTTCATCGCGTCTCCTTTTTAAGAGTATTTCTGTATCTCTGCCCTTGTTCCGGTGCTTTATTTTGTAATAGTTAAAATTATTTTTGACTTTTCCACACTAATTTTTTGGATTTATGGGAAAAAAGGATTGAAGATAGCAGATTTTTGAATAATAGTCAAAATTTTTACTTTATTTTTGAAAAAGAGTTAAAAATTGATTAATGCCTAAAAAGTATAGGGATGCGGATTTGAAATAGGTCTTCAGTAAATATTTATTAGGGTCGGTTTAAACCTTAATTTAAAAGGGAGATTGCAATGGAGAACGGTAAATCTCTGGAGGAAAATTTTCAGAAGCCCCTCAGGGACTTCGGCCCAGCCCCATTCTGGTTTTTAAACAATGATCTTCCAGATGAAGAGATAGACTGGTTTCTCCAAGAATTAAGTGACAAACACAACTCTGGGGTTTTCTTACATCCCAGAACCGGAATGGAGGTTGAATATTTAACCCCCAAATTTTGGGAAAAAATTGTTTATTGTGTGGAGGCCTGTAGAAAGTATGGTCTTAGAGCTTGGCTCTATGATGAGTATAATTGGCCCAGCGGAGTCTTGGGTGGAAAACTTTTAAGGGAACACCCAGAGTACACTCAAGTTTATCTGGATTATAAAAGAGGGAGATTTGAGAGGGGAAAACTCATCAGGATGCCCGTAGAAGGCAAAGTTGTGAACGCCATTGCGGTAAATGATTCGGGAACCAAGGTTCTTTATCTTAAGGACAAGATTTCGAATTCTGTCTTGGAGTTCCAGCCCGAGTATGGTGATTGGAACGTAGCTGTGTTCACTGAGAAAACAAACAGTGACACGTTCTTTTGCACAACCTGCGCCCCTTGGACTGGGAACGAGAAGGGCTACCTTGACCTTTTAAGCAAGGAAGCTGCAAAATTTTTTATTGACCACACCCACGAGGAGTACAAAAAGTTATTCCGAAAAGATTTCGGCGGTTTAATACCCGGCATATTCACTGATGAACCAGCAAATTATAGGGGACTGCCCTGGACCAAGAATTTCTTGGAGGAGTTTAAGAAGAGGAAGAATTATGATTTGGAGCAAAAAATGCACGAATTAGCCTTCAATGTGGGAACATACGTTAAGACACGTTGCGACTACTTCTCTGTTGTGTCCGAACTCTTCTCTGAGGCCTTTTACGGCCAGATTGGAAGATGGTGTAGGGAGAACAACCTGATTTTCACGGGACACCTATTCATGGAGGAAGCTCTGGAAACCGTTCCCTGCTATCACGGTAACATCTACTCTGCTCTTAAAGAAATGGATATGCCGGGAATAGATTGGCTAGGGGTTAAAACCGGTTATGATGAAATCCCCCTAGTAGGCGCTCCAGATTTGGCTCCCAAGATTGCCAGCAGCATTGCTCACGCTAAAGGCAAAAGATTTGTCTTATGCGAATATGGTGGGGGTAGCGGCTGGAACACCACCCTAATGTCCTTAAAAAATCTGGTGAATTATCTGCAGGCTACCGGTATTAATTTTATGAATACTCATGCGGCGCACCTTTCGCTTAAGGGACTACGTAAGAGGGACTTTCCCCCCTCACACTTCGTTCAGCAGCCCTGGTGGAAGTACTACGCATCTTTTGCGGATTACATTTCGAGATTATGCCATATAAATAGTTCAGGTACGCATGTCGCCGACATATTGCTGCTTTATCCTCTCAGATCTTTATGGGCGGAGTACACTCTTAGAGGGAAAAGCGAGGTTTTTGAAAAAATTGTGAAGTTGTTTGGAATGATTAGTAACGCTCTTCTGAGAATCCAGAGAGACTATGATATTCTCTTTGAGGATGAGGCGCTTGAAAATTTAGTAGTTCTGGAGGGTAATTGTCTAAAAGTTGCAGATGAAAAATTCCGGGTCCTCATACTTCCTCCGATGACTACTATGCCTACTTGGATTGTTAAACTGGTGAGGGAATTCTTTGAGAATGGGGGAATTGTGCTTAGCCTAGGATTCCTTCCCACAAATTCTGAGGAGCGGCAAAACGACTCAATCATTGACTCTAATATTAGGAACATTTTTTCAGAGGCAGCCTATCAGAAAAAGAAAACCATTAATAAAAATGATAAGGGAGGGCAAGCAATTTTCATACCGCTTCCTGAAGAAGTGAGTAGGGAAGAGTTGGAAAAAATTCTTCAGGAAACGCTGGACAGCCTTCTAGATAGCGACCTTAAGATAATTTCCCCTGAGAGGCGAAACCTAATATATTTACATAGAAGGATAAAAACTGATGAGTTCTATTTTATAGCTAACTTGTCAGATAAAACCATTGAGGGGGAAATCATATTAAACGCCGTGGGAAGGCTTGAGAAGTGGAACCCAGAAAATGGAGAAATAACTCCGGTATACACTTATCGTAGAGAAGAGGGAAAAACCATAATCCCATATGTGTTTGAAGCCTATGAGGGAGTATACTTCGTTGTGAAAAAGGGGAAAGAACAGAAACATGTAACATCTTCCAATGTTATAATTACTGGAATTTATGAAACCGCCCAAAGAATCACGGGACACTCCAGAACAGCCGAGCCCAAAATAGTTTTTGAGGGAAGAAAACTTACGGCGGAAACGCAGAAGATTATAGAGCCAGTAACCATCTCTAAGTGGAGCGTGGAAATTCCCATCAACTATTATGTTTTAGAGCCGTGGAGAATAGAAATAGGAAAAGCTTCGGAAACCAAGGATAAAAAGGAGAAGGAATCTAAACAGTTAAACATTTCCAGATACAGACCCATTGATGAACTCTTTGCAGGAATCCCCTCAGTATGCAAAAGCCTAGGAATCGATATGAAAGAGTATGGCTTCTATGAGATTCTAGATATTCTGGACTCAAAAATGAAGGAGGCAGGAATCGAGATTGCACCCCAACCCGTACCCCTTGGAGCCGAGTATGAAATAACCGCGGAGTTTGAGGCAAAACATATTCCAGAACAAATTCTTCTAGTGTACGAAGACCTCGGAGAACCATTAGAAATTTATGTCAACAAGACGAGGGTTGAAGAACCCGCCCAAAAGTTTTTCCTGTGGGACCGAAGCAACCGCGCCCTAGACATTAAGAATTACTTGAAAAAGGGCGGAAACCAAATCACCATTAGAACCAAGTACCCAGACTTCAAGGACAAGGTTCCTAGCACCCACGGCATAGAGCCAGTAGTGCTTGTGGGAAAATTTGCTGTTAAGGAGAAAAAAATTGAGGAACCAAAATTCAAAGACCTTGAAAAGGGTGAACCGGATAGAGGATTCCCCTACTACATTGGAGACATTACACTGAGACAAAAATTTAACCTTGGAGAAGAATACTTGGACAAGAAACTAATTTTGGATTGCTCCGGCTTCAAAAACGCTATTGAGATTAAAGTAAACGGAAAAGTAGCTGGTACCAGACTTTGGGCACCATACAGATTAGAGATAACGGAACTGGTACAAAAGGGAGAAAATACTCTGGAAATAATCATCTCAAACACTGCTGAGAACCTCCTTGGTACACCCATACCACTCGTGGAGAAACAAGCAAGCATAATACCATACAACAAACACCTATTCAACTACTAAACACCTTCCCCCAGAAAATTTTTTAATAATTCCAAATGTTCTAAGAAGCAATTCATCTACTAGAGGTTGGCATTGAATGAAGGTTGTTTGTTTGTGGAAATATTTTGGTGGGGACATAGAAGAATTCGTTAAGAAGAATCTGCCACCGGACACTGAACTAGTTTTCCCAGAGACCGAGGAGGAAATACTTAGAGAAATCGAGGATGCGGACGTACTGCTTTCTCACTGGGCTCCAGCAAAGATTATTGAAAAGGCAAAAAGGCTCAAACTTATCCAGACGGCGGCTGCGGGTGGAGACAGCATAGATTTTTTAGCCGCAGCCAGAAAGGGAATAATAGCCGCCACCGCCTCTGGTTGTAACGCATCAGCCACGGCGGAACATGCCATTCTACTCATGTTAGCAGTGGTTCGAAGGCTACCCCAAGAAATCAATAGGCTGCTACAAGGCAAATGGAAAAGGTGGGAGGACAAATACGAGGGATACGAACTCCTGAATAAAACCTTGGGAATTATAGGATTGGGCAAAATAGGAGTGGAATTAGCTAAAAGAGCCAAAGCCTTCGGAATGAGAATACTCGCTATAAAGAAACACCCTCAATCCCTTGAGGGGGAGGAAAAGGAATTGGGACTTGATTTTTTGGGAGGTTTAGATAGCCTAGACTATGTTTTGGAGAATTCTGATTTTGTTGTACTCTGTGTACCTTTGACTGAGGAGACCAAAGAAATGATTGGGGAAAGAGAAATTCAATTGATGAAAAAAACCGCCTATCTAATCAATGTCTCCCGAGGCAAGGCTGTGGATGAGAAAGCCCTCGTTGAAGCCCTGAAAAATGGTAGAATAGCCGGAGCGGGACTTGACGTATTCTACGATTACATTCCCAGCCCCGACAATCCCCTTTTCAAACTTGACAATGTAGTCTTAACGCCCCACATGGGAGGATGGACTAAGGAGAGTAGAGAGCGATGCTTAAGATTCGCCCTGGAAAACGTTTGGAGATTATACAGGGGAGAAACAGTCAAAAACCAACTGAGAGCAGAATTAGGATACTAGCTTTAAGCAAAAAATAAAAAAATACTTGGATTGGAGGGAAAAGAATGAAACTTTTGGAAAATAAAATCGCCATAATAACTGGTGCTGGTAGAGGACTGGGGAGAGCACACGCTCTTTACTTTGCCGAGCAGGGAGCAAAAGTTATTGTAAATGACATCAAAGAGATAGAGGGTGAACATCTTGCAGACAGAGTAGTCAGGGAAATTGTTTCAAGGGGAGGAGAGGCTCAGAGCAATTATGAGGATGTGTCCAGTTTTAATGGAGCTCAAAGAATAATTGAACAAGCCATTGAAGCATTTGGAGGTTTAGATATTCTGGTTAACAATGCGGGAATTCTTAGGGATAAAATGATATTTAATATGACGGAAAAGGAGTTTGATGAGGTAATAAACGTACACCTCAAGGGAACCTTCAACTGTACCAGACACGCCTGTGCATATTGGCGAGAACGTTTTAAGAAGGGCGATCAGAGAGGCGGTTCTATAGTTAACACCACTTCAGAGGCGGGAATGCAGGGAAACGTGGGCCAATCTAACTATGCTCCGGCGAAATCTGGAATAGCCACAATGACCATAGTTGTTGCCAGAGAAATGAGAAAGTATAACGTAAACTTTGACACTCTCCGCGACTAAAGTCGGGAGATTCTTGCTTCTGGCTCATCGGGAGCCTTCGAAGCAATGGGTGTGCCATCACCCAGTTAACACGCCCTTCCCTCAAGGGAACGGCGTCTATGTTGGCACCCTCATGGG
>CAZECW010000009.1:0-14127 GCA_964510585.1 uncultured archaeon
GGCCTTTTTTAAAGCCAGTTTAAGGTCTTGATTCATTTGGGTGTTAAAGGCGTTCAAAACTTCTGGGCGATTCAGAGTTATTGTGGCTACGCCTTCTTCCACCTCGTAGAGAAGGGTTTCAAAAGTTTGTTTCATAGCTCACACCTTCTACTTACGCTTCACAGTATAGGCGAATATTTCTTGTATAAATCAAAACGAACTTATTAATATCCATATTTCTTAGCTTTCCCGCCTTCAATAGGAAAATGCCATTACAATTTTCGGGTTCTCCTAAAAAAATTCATGTTGGGCTAAGCTTTTCTTAATTAGTGGAACAGTGTATTCCTTTGTGGTTTGCGGGTGGAAAGTGTTTTATTAAAGCTTGAAAAGGCGTCAGTGAAAAGTATAGCCGCTGGTTGATATTGGTTGACGCTCTCCTAGGCTAAAGTCGGAGAGATTCCTGCACACAGACTTCTTCACTGCTCTGGTAAAAATATATATTAGTTCTTCTATTAATTAGGTTAAGTTGACCTTTTTAGATTTAGGTGTGAGTGAAATGGTTCAGAATAGTTATGGAGGCGAGTTCCCCCCTCCCCTAGAGAAATTAAATGCGGACTTGAAATCTATTTTGGAAAAAATTGAGGTAAATGATGAAGGAGTGATTTTCTTTGAGGGAATTCGGTATGTGTTTGTTCCTCAACGGTGGCTAATGATTACCTTTATGGAGATCCTCAATGTTATGGGCGCTTCTATTAAAACCCTTCTTTGGCCCTTCATAAGCTTCAGCGGAGCTACGGTTGCAAATCAGCTAATAGATAGAGGTGTGCCGCCAGAAAGGGTGATTGAGGCTTATGCTGAGTTTAATAATCCAAGGGGATGGGGGCTCACAAGGTCGGTCAAAACAGACTTGGAAAAACCAGAGGTTACCATTCAAATGTACAATGACCTCTTTTCCTCTTGGCTTAGGAACAATGTGGAGAATCTTAAAAAGCAGTTTCCCTTTTTTGAGTCTCCTTGGGGATCGAATTGGATCGGAGCAATTCAAAAGGCTATCGAGAGGAAGGGAGGCCCAGTACCAAAACTGAAATGTGAACAGATTAAATTTCTCGCTCTAGGCGACGAATATGACGAATGGGTTGTGAAAGGTGAGGAATAATGGATGTTAAAGAGGAGATTAAAGAGTTCCTAAATTCCCTCAAAATATCCCAAGATGGCTCCCTCTTATACGGGAACGAAAGAGTGGTTTTTACCCCTAGCGTGCTCATGTCCATAGCTTTTACAGCAGCACCCTATAACAAATTCGGCGATACCATGAGGACAGTCTATAGGCGCGGCATCAGTAAATACGCTAGAGAAATAGCAAAAGAAAATGAGAACCTAGGAGCCCGAGGGGTTTTTGAGTACCTCCTAAAATTTTTCGGCAAACTGGGATGGGGACGCCCAGAAATCATAGAGTTTAGTGACTCGAAAATAATCTTTAGATTCTACTCGTCACTCTATGGAAAGGAGGTGGGCAACTACCTTAAGCTAATGGGAACCCAGCCTATGGCTACCTGTCCCTATGGCTACGCTGCTGAGGGAGTTCTAAATTATTTTGCAGAAAAAGAAGGAAAACCCCTGTATATATCAGAAGAAGTAAAATGTGCAGCTAAAGGAGACGATTTCTGCGAGTTCATTGTTATAAGTTAAGTATGAACTTAAATGGAGGCGGAAGAGTTTTGGTAAGACTTTCTAAAGAGGCTGAAAACCTGATAAAAAAGTTTCAGAAAACTGAGAAGCAGAAAGAGTTTCAATATGATTTCTTTGTTGACCAAAGCAAATATGAAAAATGGGAAGATGTGGAGATAGGAACTGAAGGCTTTGGGGAAAGAGAGTTTGTGGTTAAGAAAGAAGACATCGACGCCTACGTAGAATGTACACAAGAAGAAAACCCAGTTTTCAAAGACGAGGAATCAGCCAAAAAAACACCTTGGGGTGGACGAATCGCTCCACCGATGTTCATTACCCCCGTGGTTTTCTGGATTGCTGGCACCGGTTCCGGAAGCTGGATTAGAACTCCAGGCGCAATTAATCCCGGACAAAAGATAGAGTTCTACGAGCCCATCCGCGAAGGAGACGTGATAAAAATCAAGTCCCAAGCCTACGACAAATATCTAAAAAGGGGAAAACGCTACCTAACCTACTACTCAGAAATCACAAACCAGAGAAACGAATTAGTCGCCAAATGGTGGGGAACCCTAATACTTCCCTACTCAAAGGACGAAGAAGAACATAGAATAGAAGGAGCCAAAAAATAATCATACGATATCAAGGGGTGATAATGGTTGCATAAAAGGATAAAATTTGAGGATGTGGAGCTAGACTATGAACTGCCACCCATCGAAGTACACGTCACCCAAGAATTAATCACCAGATTTGCCTGCGGCTCCCTCGATTTTAACCCCATCCACGTAGACCCAGTTTGGGCCAAAGAAGTAAATCTCTTTGGAACTGGTAAAACCATTGCCCATGGACAATGGACAATCGCAAAAATGACCCAAGTAGTCACTAACTGGTGCTATGCGGACGGCGGGAGACTAAAATCCATAGATATTAAACTGATTAAACCAATTACCCCAGGAGACACGGTAAAGTTCTATGGAAAAGTGGTGGCTAAGCATCCCAGAACCAAGGAAATGAGCTTCGTAGATTTAGAATTATGGGTAGACAACCAAAATGGAGAAAAAGTGGCTGTAGGCAAAGCCCAAGCATATCTACCCTAAAACCGAAAAAAAGTAACCACTACACCTACCCACTACACTCCCACACTTTTAAGTGGACTTATTTACAGTTCAAATGCGCAGCATAGTTTTTGCGATTTCTTTACAGTTCCCATTGTGCTGCTCTTTTTTCCAAAATTTCCTCAGCGCCCTTGACCATGTTTTCAATGAACTCTTGTACGGTTACGATTCGGTCGATATAGCCACAGGAGAAGGAAAATGGGCCCTTTGGTCTGGTGCCAAGTGAGGGAAAAAGTTCAACTATTTTTGTGCCCTCGCTCTGGATTAAGAGTTGTAAGTAGGTTGGGTCAACGTCTTTCCAGTCTGGATGTTTGAGCATCACTTTCTCTAGGGAGATGAGCCATTCTTCTAGGGGAACTTTATCTCTCATTTTGAGGACCTCGGCGAAGTCTTTGGGGATGGGTGGTGCGAGTAATTCACGTATAAGGTCTGGATGGTCGGGTCTGGCTTTTACGATGTTTTCTTTTATCTTATCTGATAGTGGGCATTCCTTTGTAGCCATCAATGCGGAACCCAAATAGACCCCCTCAGCGCCTAGGAATAAGGCTCCAAGAAATGTTCGGGAGTCTCCTATGCCCCCAGCGGCAATCAGGGGCACATCTATTTGTCGAGCTGCCCAAGCGATGCTTGTAAATGTAGGCAGTTGCCTAATGTTTTTAAACCCGTAGCCGTCTAATCCCACAAGTACCACCGCGTCAGCTCCCAGTTTCTCCGCATGCTTGCAAAAGTCCACTGTAGCTGCCTTGTGAATCCACGTTATTCCCGACTTCTTGATGCGCTCCGCATATTTATCGGGCTTAAAGGCAGCAGTTTCAATTGCTGGAACATTCTCCTCAAAGCACACGTCAAACATTCCATCGATATGCGGGCAAAGTCCTATTGTAATATTTACTGTGAAAGGGTTTCTGGTGACCTTCCTAATTTTCTGAATGTCCTCCCTTAAACCTTCAGGAGTCTTGCTGGTCATAGCGGTGAGGCAGCCTACAGCACCAGTTTTGGAAACAGCCGCGGCAAATTCGGCAGTCCCTATTCCCGCATAGGCTCCCTCCATTATGGGATATTTACAGCCTAAAAGCTCAGTTAACCTTGTTATCCACTTCAACTCAATCACACTCTACCTTCTTTCATGAAAATTCATTGTATAGCTAAAAACAACTAGTTAGGGACATACTGCAAAAATATTTATAAGTTTTCCAAGAGCCCACGTATAAAAATGATGGTCATAGGAGCTCGATTTAATTGATTTACTAATTCTCTCTGGTTAACCCTTACTCGCAAATATTTGAAACTGAAAATAAGATTAGTTAATATTTCCCCTATACAAAAATTGGAGACAGAAAACATAAAATCTATGGCACCTGCCAAGTTTTTGGGCAAATGTGATATGTTAACTTTCTATTTCCCGCTTATTTTTGTCTAGGAATTCTTTGTATTTAAGTAGCGCCATTAGTGTTTTTGCCGCATCTTGCTCGGTGTAGTGCATCGAAATCCCTGCCTCGTAAAGTTTTCTTAGTATTTTGGGCATATTTTCTGGTTTAATGGTTTTGAAGGCTTGACCAAAATCTTTTCCCTTCAATTGCTCCATATTTGTAGCAATAGCCATGGGCTTCCCAATTTTATTTTTAACTTCTATTAGGCTCTCCACATATTCCTCGTCTATTACAAAGTGGAATACCAGTATCATATCCACATTCTCATCCTGCCCCACGATTTCTGCACACCGCGGATAAATTGTTTTGTCGAAGGCTACACTCAGACCCATATCAACAGGGTTGGAGACGCTGGTTCCAAGTTCAGGGAACAATTTTGAGAGTTTAATTTTTGTATCCTCTGAGAACACTGCCAGCTTTAGTCCCGCCTGCTCACATGCATCAGATGTGGAAACCGCAGGCCCCCCGGGAGCGGAGACAACCGCCACGCGGTTCCCCTTTGGTAGACAGGGGTTAATGAATGCGCCTAGGCGTCCAAATAATTCGGAAAGATTTTCCACCCGAATCAGTCCCGCTTGTTTAGAAACGGCATCCCATATTTCTCTGTTTCCAGCAATGGAGCCCGTATGCGAACTTGCAGCCTTAGCGCCGGCTTGTGTATAACCAGCCTTCCAAACTATAATAGGCTTTTTCATGGAAACCTTTTTTGCTAGCTTGAGAAATCTTTGCCCGTCTGAAACCCCTTCCAGGTAGCAAGCAATAACTCTAGTTTCAGGATCCTCTCCAAAGTATTCCAGGAAATCATTAAAATCCAAATCGCACGAGTTTCCAATGCTAACCATCTTGCTAAAAAACAAGCCATTCATATTCCCTGCAAATGCAACAATATTGGATAGGGAACCAGACTGGGAAATAAAAGCTATGGGTCCACTCTCCCTAGATAAACCCGGAAAGTATGACAGCTTTGTGGAGGGACAGTAGAAGCCCATGCAGTTTGGGCCAATTATCCTCAGGTTGCCCCTTCTTGCAATATTGACCAGCTCCTTCTCTCTCTGCCTTCCCTCAGCACCTTTCTCCCCGTAGCCTGAGGTAAAAATGACTGCCCCCTTAACACCCTTCTGGACGGCTTCCTCAATTATTTGGGGCACTTTATCCGGCCGTACAGAAATCACTATGAGATCAACAGGTTCCCTGATTTCTTTAAGACTGGAATAGGCCTTTAGGCCCATCACTGTTTCATCATCGGGGCTAATGGGGAAGAGTTTTCCATCATATCCAATATCTATGAAGCTTTGGAGAAGGAAGTTTCCCAATTTAAGCTTTTTACCGCTAACACCGAACACTGCAATAGATTTAGGGTGGAACAGGGCGTCTATTTGGGAAACAACATCTTTAGACAATATAACTCATCCCACAGAACAAATGTGAAACACATTTTATTCATTTTAGGATATAAAAATAGCGAAACAATTATGAGCTCCACTTATTTATGAAGCCTTCCACCTTTGAGGCAGGGCGGTCTCCAACTTTTGCTTTGTTAGCTTCTATCCATTTGCTTATTTTTGTCTAGGAATTCTTTGTATTTTAGTAGCGCCATGAGCGTTTTCGCCGCGCTTTGCTCAGTTAAGTGTATTGAGATTCCCGATTCGTAGAGGCTCCTTAGAATTTTGGGTATTTCCTCCACATCTGGCGGTTTCGAGCGCTCACCAGAATCTCTGTCTCGCATCTGTTCAATATTAGTAACGATGACAATAGGTTTCCTTATCCTCTCCGCGCACTTAATTAGCGCCTCTAAAAGTTCCCTATCCATTCTAAAGTCGAATACCAGTAACATGTCAACATTCTCATCTTGACCAACAATTTCTGTGCTGCGATAGTAAAGAGTGTTATCCGAAGCCACAGTAAACCCCAAGTCGATGGGGTTTAAGGTACTAGTTCCCAGACTGGGAATTATTTCTGAAAGTTTCTTTTTAGTATTCTCAGTCAGCTCAGCCAGTCTCAGTCCCTCCTGCTCACACACATCTGCAGCAGAAACAGCCGGTCCCCCAGGCGCAGATACCACAGCCACCCTATTGCCTCTAGGTAAATAGGAATTAATCAAAGCGGTAATACATCCCAGCAACTCATACACATTCTCCACTCTTATTAATCCCGCCTGTTTAAAAACCGCATCCCATATTTCCTTTTTACCACAAATTGAGCCAGTGTGCGAGCCCGCAGCCCTAGCACCGCCCTCGGTTCTCCCCACCTTCCACACAATAATAGGTTTTTTCTTTGAGATTTGCTTCGCTAATCTGAGGAATCTCCGCCCATCTTCCACACCCTCTAAGTAACATGCAATGATTCTGGTTTGGGGATCACAACCCAAATACTCCAAGAAATCGTTAACGTCTAAATCGCAGGCGTTTCCAAGACTAACCACCTTGCTAAAAGCTACACCACTCGCCTTTCCCGCAAACGCAAGATACATAGCCAAAGAACCTGATTGAGATATGAAAGCCACAGGCCCACTTTCTTTAGACAATCCGGGGATAAAAGACAGACCAGCGGAGGGACAATAAATTCCCATACAGTTGGGACCAATAATTCTCAGGTTGCCCCTTCTCGCAATATTAACCAGCTCTTGCTCTCTTTGCTTCCCCAAATCCCCCTGCTCCCGATAACCAGAAGTGAAAATTATTGCCCCCTTAACGCCTTTCTCAACAGCTTCCTCAATTACTTGGGGCACCTTATCTGGACGCAATGAAACCACCAAAAGGTCTACTGGGCCTTCAATATCTTTGAGGCTAGGATAACTCTTCAACCCCCTCACTGTTTCTTCATGAGGATTAATGGGGTAAAGTTTTCCCCCATAGCCGATATCAATGAAGTTGTAGAGAAGCATGTTTCCCAGTTTAGGCTTCTTGTCACTGGCACCAGTAACCGCAATAGACCTCGGATTAAAAATTGTGTCTATCTGCGAAATCAAATTCTCTGACAAGGAAATCCTCCAATATGATTAAATGTAAAAATCTATATGTTACGTTAATGATATAAAAGTAACTAAAATAAATTATTAGAACCGCCACTTGGATAATATTGCATATTTTGTTACTCTGCTTTTTCTAGGTACTTCTTATATTTCAGGAGCGCTGCAAGCGCTTTTGCTGCCTCCTGCTCTGATGAGTGTACCGAAATTCCCGAGTGGTACATTTTCATGAGTGTTTGGGTCAGTTCTTCTGGGCTTATTACTCCGAACATTTTGCCAAGTTGCGAACTTGCTGTGGCAAACTCTAGAGCGGTTATAACTGCTATTGGTTTCCTAACTCTTTTTTGAACCTCTATTAATCTTTCAATAACTTGTTTGTTCAGGGCGGGAATTACCTCAACAAGCATGTCCACGTTTTCATCAAGTCCACATATCTCTGTGGCTTTGGGATACATTTCCACATCAAATGATGATGAGAGACTGAGATCCACAGGGTTTGACACACTGGTTCCAAATTCAGGAATAATTTCAGTCAGCCTCTTTTTAGTTTCTTCCGAAAGCTTGACCAATTTGAGCCCAGCCTTCTCGCAAGCATCAGCAGTAGACACCGCGGGACCCCCAGGACCAGACATAACCACAACCCTGTTTCCTCTTGGAAGGTAGGGGTTTTGAAATGCAGTTATGAATCCAATGAGCTCAATATGGTTTTCCACCCTTATCAAGCCAGTCTGCTTAATTACCGCATCCCAAATTTCCTTCGAACCCGAGAGAGATCCGGTATGAGACCTTACTGCCCGGTTTCCCCCTTCAGTTTCCCCAACTTTCCAAATAAGGATAGGTTTCCTCTTCGATATCTCCCTTGCCAATCTGAAAAATCTACGTCCATCCTCAACCCCCTCAATGTAACAAATAATCAACTTTGTCTCAGGGTCGCTTCCCAAGTATTCTAAAAAGTCATTTACGTCCAAGTCGCTGGCGTTCCCCACACTAATCATTTTACTAAAGCGTATCCCCCTTAGGCTTGCAAAAAACCCCATAATGTTTGTTAGTGAACCGCTCTGAGAAAGGAAGGCCACCTCACCCTTCTCCCTGGGCATACCAGGAAAGAAGGAAATCTTGGACGAGGGAGAGTACAGCCCCATACAGTTGGGACCAATAATTCGTACACCGCCCGCCCGCGCCTTCTCCACAAGCTCCATCTCCCTCCTCCTCCCATCCTCGTCTCTCTCCCTATAACCTGCACTGAAAATAACAACAGCCTTAACTCTCTTGGCAACACAGTCATCAATTATTCCGGGTACATATTTTGGATGTACTGAGACCACCACGAGGTCAACGGGGCCCTCAATATCCCTTATGCTTGGATAACACTTGAAACCCATAACGGTCTCTTCTTTGGGATTAATAGGATAAATCATTCCCTCAAATCCAATGTCCACAAAACTATATAGAAGCAGATTTCCCAGCTTGTTCACCTTGTCACTTACACCGACCACAGCTACAGACCGCGGCCTAAAAATCTCATCTATTTCAGACACCAAATCTTTGGGCAAAAACACACATCCCCATAAGAATTTAGGGTAAAAAAACAATATAATAAGTTGAGATATAAAAATAACGTAAACTCTTGACAGAAAAAAAGTTTGGTAATGAAATAAAAGGTATATCCTCCCCAAATACCATTGGAACAATTTTTAAAACTCGAGAATTTGGTGGAATAGATGTTTAGAGACAGGGTTGATGCGGGTAAAAAGTTGGCCGAGGAATTGTTAGATTATAAGGGAAGCGACACAGTCGTTCTGGCTATTCCCAGGGGAGGCGTGGTTGTGGGCTATGAAGTGGCTAAAGAATTGGGTGCCCCTTTGGATATAGTTGTTCCACGCAAAATACCCTCACCCATAGATCCCGAACTCGGCATAGGCGCCGTTGCACAGGACGGAACCATAATAATTGATCCAGAAATAAAAAGGTATGTGTCATTCTCAGACGAATATGTTAGGGAGGAGGCTGAGAGGCAAATTAAGGAAATTGAGAGAAGAACAAAAACTTACCGCGGAGACCTAGAACCCATCCCCTTAAAAAATAAGGTTGTTATCCTGGTGGATGATGGATTGGCAACCGGAGCCACCATGAGGGCGGCAATCCGCTCAATAAGAAAACAGAAACCCAAAAAAATTGTGGTAGCAGTACCAGTTGGACCCCCAAGCGCAGTGAAAAAAATTAAGGAGGAAGCTGACGAGGTAATTTCACTAATTACTCAAGAGCCATTCGAAGCTGTAGGCCAGTTCTACTATGATTTTAGCCAAACCAGTGACAGTGAAGTTATAACCCTCCTCCAAAAAGCCAAAAAAGGATTCCAATAACTACCATTAAGTCTAGATCAAAATGAAGGGAAACTCCCAAACTATTTTTCCATTTACACATTAGTTTTCGCTCTGTTGCGTAATTCTATTTTTTTCAAAACATTTAGTTGAATTCTGAAAATTTTTCAAATTAACACTGTAAAAAGTTGGTGTCTTGCTTCATTCACAGGGGTTTTCTTGTGATGTCTTGTGGTAGCTAAGTTTTCGGCTTGGGAACCTGATAAAATCCGATTTTTCGCCCCAATTCAAACAGTTGTCGATACGCAAAGTGTTAAGGAGAACAAAATAAGGACACTATACAAAAACGTTTTAACATTATTTATGTACACAACTTTTAGCATTTCACCCTAATTTCCTAAATAAATTTCTAAATTTATAGATAAAAAAGACCAATAAATTCTACAAAAGGGCAAATCCCAAAAAAATATATTTCAAGTTAGGACACAATATAATTAGGGAAAAGCGATTAGCCCATCCACAAAACAGCAACAAACGCTCATTTTGGCTCAGAAAAATTAAAGGAGACTGAAAATTATGAGTCCGGGTAAAAAGATTATTGTCGTGGCCATTATCGTTATCCTTCTAGCTGGATTTGGTTTCAGTCAAATAAATTATAATCTAAAACAACAAATAAATGCTGACTTACTGCTTTTCAAAACAACCGCCAACAGCTATACAATGGATGCAAATATTCCAGTTTCCCAAGGAAAATTCACCTTCACACACATCCCCCTGGAGGACGACGCCTACGATTCCATAGTACCACTAGGAAACTTAAACCCTCCCAGCCACACTTTTCCCACCGACCACATATACTTTGTACTAAAAGACGGAACCCACGATGTAGTTGCACCAGCAAACGGAGCCATAATATGTATTTGGAATAAAACTCGGGAGGGAGAAACCTATCAAGACTACTTTCTATTAATAAGGCATACACCCACTATTTATAGCACTCTCGACCACATAGTAGGCCTAGCGGATTGGATATTGGAAAAAGCTGGAAAAATAACAGGATTTACTCAAGTCAATATACCAGTCGAAGCAGGACAAGTAGTCGGTAGGGCAGAGAAGCAGCCAGAAAGAGCATGGTTCGATTGGGGCGCAATGGATTATGATGTTACACTGAACTTCATTCACCCCGAAACCTATGGTTATGAGGTAAGTGTGCATGCGGTTTGTCCGCTGGACTATCTTGAAGAGAGCCTAAGGGAGGAGGCCTACCAGAAGGTTAATAGAGTTGGTGAACCCAGAAGCGGAAAAATAGATTATGACCTTCCTGGTAGGCTGAGTGGAAACTGGTTCCTTGAAGGGAGTCAACCAGGAGTCTGGAACTATAGTACTCAGCTGGCCCTCGTCTACTATGTTTATAATGCGTCGCAGATGGTTGTATCTGTCGGAGGAGACGTATTAGCGCCTCTACCAATAGGAGTGTTCAACGCCACAGGCCCAGACTTCACAGAAGTATCCATTGAGAGTGGTAAGGTCATATACCATCTGGTTGGAATATATCCAGAAACTGTTAGAGATAAAGATTATACTCTTGTTGTTCAGGTTGTTGGCGATGAGAGGATTAAGGTTGAGGCTTTCGAAGGACACCAGGAAGAAGTAAACTTTACTGATAAAGCAGTTTTCTACAATAGGATCGGCCCCTTCGGCTCCCCAAACTCCCAAATAATCATCATTCTAGGCTTAGCTATTTTAAACCAGCTCTCCGCATCCTCTGAGCAGACAGTGCTCCTAATTTTTGGCGTCGTCGGCGGGGCGGCAGCAGTCTTCATAACAACCATAATTCTTAAACCGTACAAGAAAGAGCCATAAAACAGACAAATGAGAAAAGAATCAAAAACTCCCCATAAACCCTCCCTTTTTTTGGCGAGGAATTATGGAGCTATTTAGTTTTGTGGTTTAACACTTTTTATTTTAGGGGTTTTCCAATTTAGAGGATAGTGGTCGGAAAAACCTCTGAGGAGGAGATATTCCCCGAAGGGGAAAAACCAAATAATTTAATACTATCGAGTCATGTATTCTTGTTAAAATTTTAAATAATTGATGAATGATTTTTTTCAATTAATGGATAGTTTCATTAAAAATCCCAAAATTGTGCGGTATCTATAAATTCATAATATACTTTGTGATTTTTTTCTTGTTAGTGTGCTGGGGAATTAATTTTTGCAAAATTTGCAAATCTTGTTAAAAAGTACGCAATTTTTTGATTTGTTATTTGAGAAAAATTTAATAAGTATAAGTTTGTAATATTAACTTGTTTTTTGTCTGTTTGGGAAAAAGAGGATGTGAGTGAATGGAAAGGATAGAAACACCGTATAACGAAATTGACTTTCATACCATCTTAGATATAGGTATTGCGAATGTGAAAATTGTCGAAGAAAAACTGTTCGGCCCTGTTTATACGCGTTTTGTAAAAAAGTTTGCTTTGGAGTTTGCAGCCAAGAAGCTTGGAGATACGCTGCCTGAGGGTTCGGAAGAATGGGATTTGTCTCAAGTAAAAAATTATCTGAAAAGTAATATTGAACAGTATCCGCATATCTTTGGTGCTTTAATGTACGGTATGGCTCGGGCAGAGGCTTATCTGGCGGGTTCATCTGGAGTTGTGCGCCGTATAACAGTTAACGAGATGGCTAAAGCTATGAACAAAAAATTGGAGTCAATAAACAAACAAGGTAACACCAGACAAGACATTAGTAGCATAGATATTGGAAGTGAATTTAAACAGGTGGTAAATAAGTTGACAATTTTCAAAACGATGCCTCCAGGTGCAAGTTATAGTGTAATGGATGCAAGCACAGTCAAAATGGAAGTTGATAATTGCCCCTACAGCGAAGTTTGCAAAGCGTTTCATACAGAAAAGGTGGTTACTTATAGTAGAGCCCACGTCTGTTCCATTGCAACTATGATATGCGCCTATCTTGCACTGGGAATACCCTCTGGTTCTGATTACGACTACGACTACAACTTGGATGAATTTACAAACACAAAATGTAAGGTGCGAATTATGTTAAAGGAACGATGAATAAGCCTTTTTCTCTCCATTTTTATGGTAAGAGGTGACTTTCAGGAGATATGTTGGTAGAAAATAGGCCTAGAATGTTTTGGCGGTGGATGCATTAATGGTTGAAGGGGGCTTTATCCATGAAAGAATATTTTTCTTATAGTATAAATCTTCTTGAAGAATTGAGGGAAGCAGTTGGGGAACGCTTTGTGTCGGATGCTGTAGAGGATCTTATTCCTTATTTGAGAGATTCATTCTCGCCTTTACTGGAAAAATTTCACGGCAAGCCAGTTATGCCTAGTTTAGTTGTTTTTCCTGGTAGTGTTGAAGAGGTTCAAAGGGTAGTTAAAATAGCTAATAGGTATAAAACACCTATCACACCAGTTGCCTTTGGAACAAATATGGCTGGTATTTCAATTCCAACAGAGAGAGGATCTATGATACTTGATTTGAGCAGGTTGGATCGGATAATTGAAATTGATGAAGAGTCTATGACAGCTACCATTGAACCGGGTGTATCATATGGGAGACTTGATGCGGAAGCTAGGAAGCACGGACTTAAAACGGTTTGTAAAGTAGGAGGATACACTGGGGGTTTGATAGGTAACTTTGTTTCTGCGAATATGCGTCCCTACAATGCGCGTTATGGATGGACAGACCCCGTAGTTTCGCTTGAAGTTGTTCTTCCAAATGGTGAATTGTTAAGAACAGGTTCACAAGCTGTCCCTGGTTTTGAGAAACTTAACCCTTATGTCCGGCTATGTTTCGGACCTGATTTTGTTGGATTATTTAGAGGGAGTTTAGGTGCCTATGGCATAGTAACTAAGATGGTTGTTCGCCTATTTCCAGTTGGTGAGAAAAACGAGTTCCTTTGGTATGAGTTTAATGGCTTGAAGGATTTGCTTGGAGCCATGAAAGCAACGCAGAGAAATGATATTGGAAACTCCGTTTTGGCATATAATGCAAGTCACCTATTTTCGATAGTAACGGATCATGAGGATAAAACAGACCGCAGAGCCCGTGAGCAAATAAAATCTATGATACCAGACTCCTCTTGGTACCTTTTCATCGAACTCGAGGGCGCTGCTGAGAAGGTTGATGCCGAAAAGAAAATAACAGAAAGGATTTGCATTAAGGAAAACAACGGCAAATTAGTCTATTTTAATTCAGATAAAATGATGAAATACTTGCAAGACTTTACAACTCATAGAGGGGAGGCTGTAATGCACCAGTGTGGCGGAGGATTTTTTGGATTCTGGTGCTGCATGCCCCTAGGTAAGATAATTCCATTCGTAGAAGAAGTTAATCTCCAATTTGAAAACTTGGGCTTGAAATACTTCGTTTCTCCGGACGAACCTTTACCCATAAGATGGGCTATCATCCCCTTTGACCGAGGAACAACAATGGTCTGCGGAATAAGCATAGAGTACGACCCCCTAGACAGTGAACAGACAAGAAAGCTCAGTGATACGATTCAGCCACTTATAATCACCATGTTGAAGTATGGTGGAACAATTCCCCTAACGATGCAGCAGCTAACAAACATGTTACTGATGCCAAGCTACGCGGAGCTAATACGGGGAATAAAAAGGCTCCT
>CAZECW010000010.1:0-14493 GCA_964510585.1 uncultured archaeon
GCCCCCATGAGGGTGCCAACATAGACGCCGTTCCCCTGAGGGAAGGGCGTGTTAACTGGGTGATGGCACACCCATTGCTTCGAAGGCTCCCGATGAGCCAGAAGCAAGAATCTCCCGACTTTAGTCGCGGAGAGTGTCAAAGATTCAAGCCAATGCACCAGAAAGGCCTGCAGAACAACCCAAGGAGTATACCCTATCATTCCTTGTGCCATCATAACAAGAATTGTTCTGGTTCTAAATATTGTTCCAATCGCGCTGCGTTCTATTTTATATTTTTCAGCATATTCGGCTGTCAGTACTCCCTTCAACTCCTTTTCTGAAGCTCCTTTTGTTGGCTCCTTTATGAGAAACCAAATTACTGCTGCGGCTACAAAGCTCAGGATAGCAATTAGAATGAAACCTAAACGCCAAGCGCCATAGTGCACCGTGTACTTCATTAATGTGTCAAATGTAAATAGTTGCGTCAATAGAGGGAGGGTTAACGGGTTTATCTCATTCAGTACATATAGTGTTAGTAGGTCGGATTCCAGTCCAAAAGTATAACTTGGAGCATCGATGGCTCCCATCACTGGTACAAGTACAGCGATTCCCAATATGCCAACCATCTGGAATATTCCTAGATATTTGCCTCTATCTTCGGGCTTGTAGTAGTCCACAATGATTGAGAAGCCTGTCGGTATAATGGATGCAAGGCCGAATCCCGCCAAAAGTCTGAAAAAGAGAAGAGAAGAAAAATTATTTGATGTGGCGCACAACAGTGTAAAAATACCCCAAACAATGCAGCCCACTGTCAATACACTTTTGCGAGAATACCTATCCGCCAAGTATCCCCACAGCGGAGCGGCAACCGTTTGTAGAGCGGATCTTGCTGTCGTTATTAACCCCAGTGAGGCTCGTGTTATTGCCAGCTCTCTACCTATCGAAGTATAATATGTAGGCAGGGCCTGTGCATCTGCATAATTAATGAAATACGCGAAACTAACTGCGGATAAAGATCTCGTTTCGGTAGGTTGCTCCTCCAACCTTTTCTGATAATTATTGTTTTTTCCCATATATTTAGCCCCTTTTTTTTTAAAGGCAACGCGTCTAGTTAAGAGAGCTTCTAGGTTTTAAAAATTTCGTTCAGAATCCTTAAACCACTCTTTAAATAAAATAGAACTTTACACTAAAACAGGGAATATAGCTATGCTTCAGTGACTAAAATTTGAGTTGTATGAATTTAGCCTCTGCGTTTAATTGAGGAATAATTAGAATTTAATTGCTCGGATATGAGTATATTCTAATCTATTTGGTTGGAGTTGATTACCGGAAAAAAAGGAACCAAAAAGGCAGATCCGTCCCCGTGAGCTATAAACATAACAGGAGCCTTTTGGCTAATTATTTTATTTCAAAGCAGGGCATGCCCCCCTCAGTATATTCAACTGTTCCAAAAAATAGAGGGGAGAGAGTGGTGTTTCACTTCCTGAGTTCGTTAAATACTTGTGCTAGTAGGATATAAGCTACAAAAACTAGTGCTATTCCAATTCCACCTAGGAATAATAGGCCCCCTATTATGGATAGAATTCCGGCGGCTAGCATGTTGTCTGGCTTGGGTGTTCTTGTGCGAATTACAATCATTGTGACTCCCATCACAATGTAGCCAACAATTACTATTATCGCTGTTACTCCAATTGCTATGCCCAGCCCCATATCCCTAACTGTTGCTTGTATTAATGGGATTACTAACGAAAAGTAATGGTAGAAAATTAGGCTCCAGGGGGAAAGAGTCATTGAGGGAAACAGTCCGATGGGTATTATAACTGCGAGTGCTCCGAAGCCCAACATCATTATGAGTGAGGTAATTAGGCAGAGACTGCTCTGTTCTTTTTTGTAGAGTCCATAGAACCCGTACCCAGTCATTGCATTTCCAGCGGCGAAGGGTAGAGCGCCCAGAATACCTAGGCCAAACATTAGGTAGGCGTTTCTGGAGGATAGGTCGACTGCGGCCATAAGTGCTACTGTTTCGAATGGTAGGAGGGGGAGCGTTCCAATTATTGGTAGGCTTATTTGGGCCAATGAGGCGTAAGCTAACCCTAATAAATTGTAGTCTCTGTTCATGGTTGCCATCACTATTGCTATTATTCCCAATAGGATGAGTGAGAGCAGGGAAACTATGATTCCAAGGAATGCTACTTTGTATTCAGAGTTCATTTTAATTTCTCCTAATGCCTTTTAGCATGATGAAAAACTACAATATGTAGTTTACACTATGGTAAGTAGTTTACTTAAACCTTTCTCTACTGGCAAAAAATTAAGGGTTAAGATCCAAACGCCTATACCTCATATCTGGTTATAAAGAAACCCTATAATGCCCCTTTATAAAAGGCCAAAAATATCACATTTACAAATTAGCCTGTCTGGTTTTTTGGATTTGTTTTGGGATAAACTTATTATTATTTTTTTGTTAAGTGTTGGTTTAATAGTTTTGGAGAGAGTTTTATGGTTGAGTCGGAAGCTTACAATAAGTTGATGAGTGCTTCTGAGGCTGTTAGGAAATTTATAAGTGATGGTGAGCAGGTCTGTATTGCGAATTTTCTCCAGTCTTCTCCTTTTGCCCTCATCCATGAAATCATCAGACAGAAAAAGAGGAATTTGACTTTGTGGAGTACTTCGCTGATAGATGAGGCGGATTTGCTTATTGCTGGTGGGTGTTTGAAGCGGATAATTACTGCATTCAGTTTCAGATTGGGTGGGTCCAATTATGGGACTGAATTTGAGAGGGCAATAAAGGAGAAGAGGGTTGAAGTGGAAGACTATTCAAACTATTCTATTTTGGCCATGTTAATGGCGGGGGCTATGGGGCAGACTTTTATGCAGGTTCCTATAGGTCTCAAGTATACTGATATTTTCCGAAAGAGGAGCTTTATGGGAGAAAACAAGTTTAAGGAAATAGAATGTCCCTTCACCGGAAAAAAGGTGCTCCTTGTTCCTGCAGCTAATCCCGATGTGGCTATTGTTCATGTTCAAAGGGTAGATGCTGAGGGTAATGCGCAGCTGTGGGGTGCGCTTGGTACTGTAAAGTGGGCTAGTTTAGCTTGTAAAAAGATTATTGTATCCGCTGAGGAGATGGTAGACCATGAAACAGTGAATCGCAGTCCTCATCATACCATTATTCCCGGTTTTCGCGTCAACGCTGTCGTTATAGAACCGTGGGGTGCCCATCCTTCTGAAGTGCATGGGTACTATGATATGGACTTCTTTTTTAGAGCTTTGCTGGGAGCAATGAACTGGAGCAGTGAAAGTCTCCAACACTTCCTTATAGAATGGGTCTACAATTTGGAGAATAGACAACAATACGTCGCACACTATATTGAAAGATTTGGAAAAAAATACTTGGACAGGTTGAGGGCAAAACCCTATTACAGCGCACCGGTAAATTACGGCTCATCTTTTAGAAAACATATGCAACTGGAGGATTAGAAACAGATTTTCTTTTGTGAAATATGGAGCAATTTTTGAATTGAGGTGAAGTGTGATTGGAATATACGGCTTTGGAGTTGATGGTTTCCCTCGCATCGAGGGAAATTAGAAATGGTGATCGTGTTATTGTAGGTCAGGGAATTCCAATTATAGCTGGTGTTGTGGCTAAGATGACCCATGCGCCGAAATGTATTCTTATGACTGAGGCTGGAATCATAGACTTTTTGCCCTACAAATCTGCTTTCCACATTGCGGAGAGCACTACTACTAAGGGCTTCAGCTACGCTTGTGATTTGGCGGACATCTTCACAACAATATTGTTTAGAGGCTACGTAGATGTTTGTTTCTTAGGTGCGGCTCAGGTGGACAAGTTCGGCAACATAAACTCCACGGTGATTGGAGATTATTATAATCCCAAAATGAGATTGCCCGGAGCTGGAGGCGCTGCAGATTTTATTGGATACGCAAAAAGAACCATAATCACTCTAAGAGGCGGGGAATTCGTTGAGAAACTGGATTACCTTTCATCCCCTGGTTATTTAAGTGGTGGCGATTCGAGAGAAAAGGCAGGTTTTCCTCCCGGAACCGGGCCGAGCCTGCTAATTAGTAACCAGGGGGTTTTCGGTTTCGATGAGAAAACAAAAGAAATATTTCTTAAAGGCTGCTTTCCGGGTGTCGAAGTGGAGGATGTCAAAAAGAATGTTCCCTGGAACCTAAAAATTGCTCCTGAGCTTGAAAAAATCGATCCTCCTCCCGAAGAGCACATAAAAATATTTCGAGAATACGCCTCGGGAATAATTTTGAGAAAAATTGGTGATAGCGGACAATTAGTTCAAGCCGTTTTGGATTTCATTATGGGTAAAGGGAGGGAAAAACAAATTTAGTGAAAACATTAATCATCATTTTTTAAGTAACTATCTAAACATTTTTATACTAGACATTGTGAGAGTCTAATGGTCTTTGTGCTTCTTGGTGATCTGTTATGGATGTTAAATTTGGTTTCTCGATTCCGGTTCCCACATATAGGTTGGAGCTGGCAGTTGAGGGTGCAAAGAAGGCGGAGCAGTGTGGCTTTGAGAGTTTGTGGTATGCTGACCATCTTACCACTATTCCGCCCGAGGGCAGGGTTTATGACGCCTTCGTGTTCTTAACAGTTATGGCTTTGAACACTTCCCGTGTCACTCTTTGTACTGGTGTTTCTGATCCTCACCGTAGGCACCCTGCAGTCATGGCCCATACATTGGCAACTCTTGACGTGGTTTCTAATGGTAGAGCCATGCTGGGTATTGGAGCGGGTGAAGCTATGAACCTTAAAATGTTCAATATTGACGCCAAAAAACCAGTTTCAAAATTGAGAGAGTTTATTGAGGTTATGCGGCTTCTCTGGAAGGAAGATAAAGTTAACTATGATGGCGAGTTCTTCAAAATGAAGGATGCTCTCCTGCAGCTTAAACCAGTTCAGAAAACAATTCCAATTTACATTGCGGCTAATGGGCCTGTTTCAAGGAGGCTTGCCGGTGAGATGGGTGATGGATGGTTTCCCTTCTATGAGAGTCCCAATTTAATTGCCAGACACATAAAAGATGTAGAGGAGGGTGCAAAAAGGGCGGGCAGAAGTATGGAGGAGATTGACGTGTGCTACAATTGTATGACTGCCATAGCTGACGATTTCGAGACAGCTCTGAAGAGAGTTGAATTTATGAAGGGTGGACATTTACTATTCCCAGATAAATTAAAGGAAGAGTACAATATTGAGGTGCCCAAAGACCTAGCCATCCAAAAAATAACTCCCTCAAATGAGGATCTTATGAAGCTTCTTCAATATCTCAACAAGGTTCCAGACCGAATCCTGCAGGATTTTAATATTATAGGCACGTTGGACCAGGTTATGGACCAGATAGAAGCATTTATCAAGGCGGGAGTCAAACACTTTGCCTTACTCAACAGGGGACCAGACCCTAACAAAGTTTTTGAAATTTATCGGGACAAAATAATACCCTATTTTAAAGAATTATGAGACTTAAATTCCATTTTAACACCCCTCTAAAACAAAGTAGAGGGTAAAACAGGTTATAATAACCTAAAAAATAAGCTATAAATTTATAAAGAGAAGACGTCGTATTTTGGTAAAATATTAAAAGGGTGTATTTATGCCTCCAGTTCCCCAGTTTGGTGCTCACTTGCCAAATGCTCCACTTTCCGACATTTACGACGCCGTTTCCTATGCAAATAATAATGGGTTTGACTCAGTGTGGGTGGGGGACCATTTGGTGGGAGCCGGAATAAAGGTTTGGGACGCAATGGAGCCCTTCCCAACACTGGCTGCCATATCTTCTAGGACGAATCTAAATTTGGGAATAAGTGTGGTTGATGCGGCTAGAAGACACCCCGCAGTTTTGGCTCAGAACATTGTTACAGTAGACCATATTTCAAATGGCAGACTTATAGTAGGAATAGGTGCTGGTGAGTCTCCTTCCATTAAACCTTTTGGAATTAGGTGGGATAAGCCAGTCAGCATTATGGAAGAGAACATAAGAATACTCAAAAAATTTTTCACAGGCGGCACCATCAACTATAGCGGCGAATTTTACAAGTTGAAAAATGCTTTCCTCCTCCCTCTCCCCTTCCAGCAACCGCATCCCCCCTTCTGGATTGCGGCCAACTCGCCCAGAACAAGGAGAATAGCCGCAGAGCTGGGAGATGGATGGTTACCACAGGCTTTAACTCCTGACGAGTATAGAAAATTCTGGAAGGAAATAGAGGACAACGCCACAAAGTTTGGAAGAGACCCCGAAAAAATTGTGAGGGCAAACACCATTTATGCAAACGTTTCAAAAAAGGAGGAGGAAGGACCAAATCCAATAGAATTGCCGGCGAAATTGCTCTCAACCTTTTGGCCTGACACACTTAAAAAAGTGGGAATAGAGGTTCCAGAGGAGTTTAGCCTGAAAAAATTCACATATAGCCCAGAAACAATAAAGAAGGCTATCGAGTTCGCCAAAAAAATTCCCTTTGAAGCCATCGAGGAACGCTTCATTTACGGCACACCGGATAAGTGTATCGAGAGAATCGATAATCTCTATAAGGCGGGCAACCACTACTTCGTGTGCATACTCCTTGTCCCCACAAAACATAGAAAGAACCAGTACGAATTATGGGGCAAAAAAATAATACCCTACTTTAAAGAACAATACCAGTAACCATCAGCAGAAATAATAACTTGAATAACCAAGTCTTCACCTAACTAATTAGACTAAAACCTTTATTGGTAAAGGTACGTGTTTCGAAAAGTTATTTAAAACAAACCGTGTAAGGGTATGTTGAAGATTCAAATTTGGAGGGCGTTTGAAATGTCTGCTAGAGATATAGATTTGGAAGCCAGTGCCTCAATAATTTTGATAGCCTCCAAGTACATTGTGGCAAGTGTCGTAGCAGTAGCCATTGGGGCAGTAAGCCTCGTCTATGGAGTCCTCACCTACTTTGTTTACGGGACGTATGCATCCTCAGCAGCAATATTTATGGGACTATTTATTGGTCTTGCGCTAATCCTCATAGGGGTATTCCTAACATTTTGGGGCCTGTACTGGATGCGAAGCGAGGGAAAAAGACTGAAGCAAAAACTTGAAAAAAGACCTCAATAAACAGTGGAGGAAAAACAACTTTGAAGGGAAGGAAAGAATCAGGCCACAAGGCCAACAATCCAGAAAAGCCAAAGCGTCCCGTACCACGATGGGAGGATATCGCAGAGCGAGTCTATGGTAGGCTTAACTGGTATGCTACACGCTTCATAATTTTTTCAGTCATCGGCATGGTAATAGGAGTAACGGGACTAGTCTACGGAATACTAGCCTACTATTTCCTCGTGAATCCTCTCACTACACTTAACCCAGTTACTGTGGTTCTCTACTACCAAATAAATCCGCTATTAATCTCTACTCTAAAACCATCGGGGCTTCAGGAAACTTCAGTATTTCTGGGTGTTTTCATTGGCATCGGCGCCATAGTTGCTTCACTTGTACTATTAGTGTGGGGAATATTCTGGAGAAAAATAGTTGACAAACGTAGTATATTTTAAAGTTTGTTAGTTCAATTTTCAAGAAATCCTTTTGCATTTATCCTTAACAAAAATTTTATGAACATTTATGGACGGATTTAATAAAATTTAAAATTAGTATAAATTGACGCATTATAACCTGTGGAATAAACGTTTAGAAATGAGGGAGTGATCCCTATTTATTTTGGAGGAGGAAGCATGTCCAAGAAAGAAAAAGAAGTTAAGAAGCCAAGCAAGCGCCCCATCCCAACTTGGGAAGAAATAACAGATCAGGTTTACAGCAAAATTATGTGGTATGCTACACGCTTCATAATTTTCTCAATCGTGGGGGTAGTGGTTGGATTCATTGCCATAATATACGGAATTTTAGCAATGTACTTTGTAGCCCCCACAATACTGACGCTAATTCCCAATGCCTCGCCCCTTCAGGACTTTTCGGTGTTTCTAGGAGTCTTTATTGGCGTCGGAGCCATAGCAGCTTCCATTGTACTCTTAGTATGGGGCCTTTTCTGGAGAAGGAAAGTGGACAACCGGAGCATATTTTAAAGCGCTCTGGTCTATAACCACTTTTTGTTTTTGGCGATTTTTCACATTTCGAGGCATGATAGAATTTGCCTCCAGAATCGTTTCTCAATATTTATGAACCTTCTTGGTTTAGTTTTCACGGTTTTTTATGCAATCTTTTATTAGGGAGTTTCTGCTTGTTTAATCCTATTTATGGAGTGTTGACCCAGTATGTCTCTTACAGGAGAAGTTAAAAAATTTGCACTCGAAATGAATGCGGATCTTGTTGGGATTTGCGCATCAGATAGCCTAGTTGAAGGTAGGGGAAACCTTTTTGAGATAATGCCCGAAGCCAAATCTTTGGTTGTAGTTGCTCTGGAACAATTTGAACCGATCTTAAATTCGGGAAACCTCCAAATAATCCAATACAGTGTGCACCAGCTTTACCACGAAATTGACAGGATTCTCTACGCTTTGTCCAGATTCCTATCCAAAAAAGGGTTTAAAGCAGTTTCCCTACCCGCCTATCTTCCCATCGACATGGATAAAGGCTCAGGGTTAATTGGAGAAGTTTCCCTAAGACACGCAGCCCAGTGTGCTGGACTAGGAGAAATCGGATTGAACCGATTATTAATAACACCACAATATGGCCCAAGGGTGAGACTGGGTGCACTCATAACAAATGCGGATCTTGCTCCCGATGAACCATTCAAAGCAGAACTTTGTAAGAGAGAAAAATGCGCAGCTTGTGTAAAAGCCTGCCCTGTAGGAGCGATTTCCACCAAAGGAGAAGTAAACGTGTTTAAATGTGCACCAAACATCCTCAAATACTTCATTCCTGGAATCATCTCCACAATAAATACGCTGGCAGAGAGGGAAGCCGGCTGGAAGGAAATCCAAGACCAAGCAAGAAATCCCGAAACTTGGAAAATACTGCAAGTGTTAACCACAGGAATGATTTACAACTGTTTCAAATGTGTAACGAGTTGCCCCATAGGCAAAAAAGAGAAGTGAAACTCTGTACACAGATAAATTAGTACTGTAAAGTTGGGACACGAGTATATAAGTGGATAGAGGATTTATTGAATTTTGAAGATTTTTTTCACCGCCTCCACGAATCCCTCCCCATAAGATTTCTCCGTCACATAGTCTGCCACATCCTTCAGGATTTGAGGGGCATTGTTCAGAGCTATTCCATATCCTACCTCTTGGAGGAGTTCTATGTCATTTTGCCCGTCTCCTATTCCCAAAGCCTCCTCTGATTTGTAGCCTAGGGTCTCAACGGCTTTCCTTACCCCAATAGCCTTATGAACATTGATATCACAGAGGTGAATGGCATAACCGGAGTCCAAAACATTAATTTTTATTCCGCCCTCATTAAGTGTATTCACTATTGTTTCCCGATCTATCGTCCTCCTTATCGCAATGTCAGTAAATCTGTAGAACTGGTCACCCGCCTCTTTAATACGCTCCCCAAATGTTTCCTTCAACATTTTAAATGCTTTAAGGGGCATCTCCTTTGAACCAAGTATAATGGGAGCATCCCATCCCAACTTCATTATTACCCCACCATTCTCAGCAACCACCGGACCACTGGTACCCAAATAAAACCCCAAAGTTAATAGTGAACACAGTATGTTACCTGAACACAGAACTACGTGAATGCCTTTCTCCTCCAGCTTCCTTATCGCCTCCACGGCGGGAAGGTGCAACCTATTTTGCGGCGAGGTAAGAGTTCCATCAACATCTGTAACCAGTACAGGGAATTCCCGGTAAACCAAGTTTTTCCCTTCCTTCCATTCAAAAAATACAGTTGACTACTGCAACAATAGTCAACCAAAATATAAATTAAATGCCACAAAAAATTCGGACAAATCCAACAATAAATAACATCAAAGCTAAGAATATTATAAAAGGGATGCCTCACATTTTTCAATGTAAAAAGGGGATTTAGCGTTTCTTCTTCTTGAGGAACATAAATATTTGAAAACTTGCCATTTTTCGCTGGTTTCCCAACGCTTTGCGGAATATTGAGGAAGTGGAGCTTTAGTGTATTCTTTCTGCTTCGAATCTAGTTACAGCGTCTCTTCCTCTCTTGGCTGGAATTTCCTCTCTGACTCTAACCAGTGTGATTGCATCATTTGGGCACTGGTTGGCGCATATTCCGCAACCCACGCATCTCTCCTCTAAAATCATAATCATGTCGTCGGATAGATCCTCTTTGTGTGGGTAGTGGTGGAATATTGCTTGGAATGGACAAACCTTTACGCATTTTTCGCAGAGTTTACAGGCCTCTCTATTGATTTGGGGCATGAAATTGGATTTTGCGAAGGCTCTGGGGTTGTGGAGTTCCGATAATCCTCTCATTATTCCGCAGCAACAGGTGCAGCAGTTACATATAAACAGGGGCTTTTCCTGCTGGTTGCTTATTGTGTGTATTAGTCCGTTATCCTCAGCTATTTTTAGGATTTCAAGCGCTTCCTCCCTTGTGATGTATCTTCCTTGGCGGTGTTTAACGCGATAATCTGCAAAGGTGTCGAAGCTTATGCAAACGTCTAAAGGTTTGTCGCACCGATTTGCGCTCATTCTACACACACATGGGTTAACAGCAATGCTTCTGGCATTCTTGACATGTTCGCTCACCCTCTCGAAGGGCAGTATCTCATGTTCCACACTTAATTTCTCCTCTACAGGAATTACTCGCGTTAAAGGGTAATTTGAGGCTCCCAGCTCATGCCCCCAACTGTGATGCATCTCCTCATATACTCTCATAAACTCTCTCTTATCGTCAGTCAAAACACCATCATCAAGGTAAAACTCAAAAAGACCCACCGCAAAGGGAAGCATACTATAATAGGTGGCACCATCCTCTTTGCCCTTGAATTCGAAGAGGGCTCCCCTACTTGCTAAACGTTCAAAGACAGCCCTTACATACTCCACATCTTGTCCAGTCTGTCTAGCCGCCTGCTCCACAGTCTTGGCGTCGCCAAATGGGAAACTGAAAGCCGAAGAAACCAGCTCCGCCTCCTCAGGCGAGTAAACAATCCTCAAAAGCTTCAACATGTACCTACTCTTCGGCGCCTTCATGGGCCAAACATTCATCTTCCGTCTCAACCGCTCATAAACCTCTTCCGACAACGCTACTACTTCCCAAATATTAAATTTCAAAATTGGCAAGTAGGTAAACGTTTACTTGCAATTCCATTATTAAACTTTCTAAAGCCACAACAAACTCAGAAATTCCCTTTTTACAAATTATTAACCAACCAATCAATCTAACAATGTTAAATTAGGATGATTTCCCCCTGCCAGCACTACTAAGAGACGCGAAAAACCGTTCCCCTCAACATAAAAGAACAAAAAGCAGAGAAAAAAGGTAATAAAACAAATCCAACATCATCAAGCTAGAAGGGTGCCGTAGGAAGCGCTAACGAAGCAATAGTTATCATCCACAAAGAGTGTAAAAAATAGAATTTCGATTACGCCCTAATTGGATATTTTTGCTGTTTCAAACATTTTGTGTGTAGGAATAGTGGTTCTCCTCCTTGAAATGGGAAGGGTCTGTGTAAGAGTGAAAATGAATTTGGGTTTGTAAGGCTTGTTCTCAAAATTTTTTCGATTTTCTTTTAACAATATGGTCTTTTTGTGCGTTCTTTGTACATTTCGTACTCTTTTCGGAATTGGGGGTTCTGCTTCAGTCTCTCTATTTCTTCGTTTAGTTTTTCCTTCAGTTCTAACTGCTTGTCTGGTACGTGGTGCCTCGTTAGCTTGCTTACGGAGTCAGAAGAGTATTTCTGGATTCCCATGAGTATGATGGCGATTTCTGGAGTTTGGGGAACCAACATTCCGAAGGGTGTCGGTGTACCTTGCTCCACAACCTTCCTGATTTCGTCATCGATTCTCCGAACATTGGAACCTACACCCACAGCTTGGCCGGGACCAATGAACTCTGATTTAATCTGCCACAAATTTTTGTCCGTAGTGATGAAGGTGTCGTATGTGTCGTCGGGATTTCTGCCCGTTAGCACTCTCCATAGTTCCTTGTGCTGACTTTTATCGTAGTGCCTTTTTAGCTCAGCCATTATTTCATCAATGGATTTGGCAGGCACAATCACAGCCTCCCTCTAACGTAAAATTTACACTCCAATCTAAATTAAAAAAGTTCCACTAATAAACATATCTTATTCAACTATAGAAGCTGGAAACCCGAATTTTTAGAATTAAAATTAGGAGGCCTAACCCCGGCAAAACATAGCTAATCTAATTCCGGAAAAGCTGAAAATTGTAGGCAAAAATATGCAAAAAAATGTTTTCCCGCCCTATACTTCAATGACCTCCTTTTTTTCGTGTAGTTTTTCAAAGGTTTCCTTATTATTTATGCATCCTGGGTCCGGTGCAGTGATGTCTCCCAAGTAGCTGTAGGCTCTTGCCCTGCAACCTCCACAAACCCACTTATACTCGCAGATTCCGCAGTGGCCTTTGAGCTGAGACCTGTCTCTAAGAGTTTGAAGTACTGGGTGGGTGTCCCATATCTCTTCAAGTTCCTGTTTGCGAAGATTTCCCAATTCTATGGGCATGAAAACACAAGGTTGCAAAGTACCATTAGGCTTAATTGCTGAGTACATTCTTCCCGCTCCGCATCCACCAATAAATTCTCCCAGATCTTGTAGCTGGCCTGTAAGCATGGGGTTGTAGAAGTGTCCGGGAATAATCTTAGTCTCAGAATCTTTCTGTTCTTGTAAGGCTACTCTGGCAAATTGGGGTGCGGTAGATAAAACCTGCAATTTTCCAGCATTGGCAAGCTTGTGCCACAATGTTCTGAGCAGTTCTTCTCTCTCCTCGGGGGAGATGTCGTTTTCCACTATGAAGTGGCCTCTTCCCGTTGGGATGAAGTTGTAAACAATGTACCAGTCTGCGCCGACTTCCTCGCAAAGGTCTGCGATTCTGGGAATCTCAGCATAATTTAACTTGGTTACGGTGGTTGAAATTTCCACAAAAAAGTCGCTTTCCACACAGTTTCTTATTCCCTGAAGGGTTTCCTCATATGCTCCGGGTATGCCTCGAAAACTATCATGAGTTTCAGCAGTTGCCCCATCAAGACTTATCTGAACAAAGCCTACACCAGCTTCCTTGAGCCTTCTTGCAGTCTCCCTAGTTATGAGGGTGCCATTTGACGCCACCGCCACATAAACACCGTTATCCCTCAAACGCTTTATGGTATCAAAAATGTCCCCTCGCATAAGGGGCTCCCCACCTGAAAAAGAAACGGCAGTGACTCCAAAATCCGCAAGCATATCTGCAACTCTGAGTGCCTCCTCTCCGCTCAACTCGTCAATTAAGGGTTTACCGGCTGAGGCATAGCAATGTTTACATCTCAGGTTGCAGGCATAGGTGTAGTCCCACACAATTAGAAATGGTGCTCCGGGAACAAACGGTCTTCTTACACCATACTTGGCAATTCCCTTAATCACATCCACAAGACCGGTGCGCCAGTAACGATCCTTGAACCTGCTTTTCAAGACATCCTCCGAAACGCCGAATGCTCCACCACCCCGACCCACAGTCCAGCGAACCAAAGGAAGCGCCACATGGCTACACAAAAAACAAGCATTTTCCCTCACACCAGAGAAAAGTTCTAAAGCCACTCCCAAGCGGCTTTCTCCATCCCTTTTACACCTTCTAACCAGCTGCCTTAAAACAAAGCGCACAAGCCGGTTATCAATAGTAGATTTTAACATTTGGGCAGAGGACTTTAAATCACTCACACCCATTCCTCCTGCCACCATCCCAAATTCTGGCGAAAACATTGAAATTTGCAGTTATTATGATATTCCTCCTAATAGATATAAGGTTTATTATTACTTTTCAATGTTTAAAATAAAAATATTACAAATGTTTTAACTTGTTGCCTAGCATAAGAATATTAAAGAATTTTTACTTCCACGAACAGTGTCCCCTAAATTACCACTTAAGGGTAGCTTTAAAGTTTTGGACGCGATATGCATTGCACCCACAGGAGTTCAGGGCCGGAGACCACGTAGAAGGCGCACCCATCCCCTTCAAAACTAGGAGGGGAAAAGATACAGAATAGAGTACAACAATCACGGCATCACTACAACTCGAAATATTAAGGTTATCAAAATCCACAAATTCATCAGAATACGCGGAGAGCAGTACATTGAAGCCCGCTGAGACATTGGGGACAGGAAGTGGGTCTTCGGATCGGACTGCATAATCCTAATCACTCCATTCACTAACAAGGAACATGGTGTCGGATCAAGAAGGATGAAATTTTTAAAAATCTCACTTTTCTACAAGTATCCTTCTCTTTTATATTCTTCAAATATTGGTCAACTCTTTTCCTCCATCTTTTTGGAAGAAATGTATTTATATGCAATGCAATTAATTACTTTAACCATATTTTGGTTTGAAATTGTTTTGAGGTGGAAGTTTTGAAGGCTCTTGTTTGGGATGGT
>CAZECW010000011.1:0-11483 GCA_964510585.1 uncultured archaeon
CCCCATGAGGGTGCCAACATAGACGCCGTTCCCTTTGAGGGAAGGGCGTGTTAACTGGGTGATGGCACACCCATTGCTTCGAAGGCTCCCGATGAGCCAGAAGCAAGAATCTCCCGACTTTAGTCGCGGAGAGTGTCAATTATTCCTGCTCTTCGATAAAATTCTGTCACAATTTCTCCGGCCCAAATTTTTTCTGCCGTGTCTATGTTGGGAAAGATATCTTTGGTAACCACTATCCCTGCTCCCATTCCCCCAGGGGGTGCCCATAATATTCCCGCTCCTGAGGGCCTTCTTCCAATTAATATTTTGTCTCTCTTTATGTTTTCGTATTTTAGTCCATCCAAGTCCTCATATTTTCCCAAACTTACTGAGGGCCTGTCCCAAGTTAACACGAATAAAGTGTCCGGAATCTTCTCTGCATCTCTCAGTCGGGGAAGCGAACCAAAAAGTACGAGTATTTCTACTCCTGTCATTCTATTATCCACAACAAATCTTGCTTTAGTCATTCCTCTTCCTCTACAAAAATTAGTTGGTTCTAAAATGTTAGTTATAATTTTATTTAAACTTTTCCTTAAATTACATAGTTATAATTATTTTTGAAGAGACCCAATTTACAAGTCAAAATGAGTAATGGAACACTACTAGTATATGAAGAATAAATGCACCTATACTGTAAAAAGGTGTGGAATCCTTTTCGTAGTTAAAAAAATTTAACCGTTAAATTAAAATGTATCCCGCGTTATAACTGTTGTAATATTACAACATACTTAAAAGGCTCGAAAATCCTATTCGGGTCAAAAGTGTTTCAATATTAACACTAAAAATAGGTGTACCCTAATGAAAAGATCATTTGCAGAACTTTTCTCTAGCACTGCGAATAAGTTACAGGTTTCAGTGATTCGCGAGCTTCTTAAGTTAACTCAGAAGCCGGAAGTCATATCCTTTGCTGGAGGATTACCTAATCCAGACGCCTTCCCAGTCCCTCAGATACACGAAATTTGCCCCAGTGTGATTGACAACCCAAACGCGCTCCAGTATGGAACTACGGAGGGTGTACCGGAACTAAGGGAAGCTCTCAAAAAAAGGATGGCTACGAAAAATGTAAAGTGTGAAGTTGAAAACATTCAGATCACCTCGGGATCGCAGCAGGCATTGGACATACTGGGAAGAATATTGCTTAATCCCAACGACATTGTCCTCACAACCTGCCCCACCTATTTGGGGGCCATTCAAGCCTTCGATTTTCAGAATCCAAGATATGAATTAGTGGAGATGGACGAACACTCCGTAATTGTGGAGGACTTGGAGGCACGCCTAGAAGATATCCAAAAGAGGGGAGAACTTAAACGGTTAAAATTCTTCTATATAACACCGACCTTCCACAACCCCGCGGGAGTAACCATCCCTGAAAAACGCCGGAAACAAATAATGGATCTCTGCAACGCATACGATGTTCTAATAATTGAGGACGACCCATACGGAGAGCTAAGGTACAGAGGAGTAGACCAGCCCTTACTAAAATCAATGGATACCGAAGACCGCGTAGTATACCTTAGCACCTTCTCAAAAATACTGGTGCCCGGCTTCCGCATCGCATGGATGGTGGCACCCACCGAGCTTATCAAAAAATTCGTAATGGCCAAACAAGCAGTAGATCTCTGCACAACTACATTCACCCAATACATAGGAGCAGAATACCTTAGCCGGGGATACGTGGATCAACACATTAAAAAAATCAAAGAAATCTACGGAAGAAAAATGCATATAATGCTCCAATCTATGGCAGAATATTTCCCAGAAGAGGCGCGATATGCTGAACCCGATGGAGGAATGTTCGTCTGGGTGAGGCTCCCCGAGCACATAAACACCATAGAAATATTCCCCAAAGTCGTGGAAAAGAACGTGGCATACGTGGTAGGCTCCGCATTCTATCCCAACGGAAAGGGACTCAACACCATGAGACTAAACTTTACACACCCCACAGACGAAAAAATCGAAGAAGGAGTAAAAAGGCTAGGAAACGTACTCCACGAAATACTTAAAAAATAAGCCAACCAGTTAAAACCAAACATTCTTCCCTTTTTAAACATTGGCTTTGCGACTTGCCTTCTAGGAAAAATAATCCCGCCAAAGCAGTATTTTTTTAATCGCCGCTCGAAATCGCCCACATCAGGCTATGAAACCGATAGTGCTGGAGCTGGTGCAACAATAATTCTGTTTACTGTACGAGGAATTCCGGTTTCTACTTATTGCCCATCTTTTGAGAATGCCTTAATTTTTCTCCTCCCTTTAAGTATCATTATTTTTTGGCGAAGTACTTATACCTGGTTGCTGGAGTATTCTGTTACTCTGGATGGGCATGTTTGGAAGTAGAAAGGTTAATTAGTGAATTTAAAAAAGATATAGCTTCAGATTTGGATCCTTTAAATCGAATCCTGAAAATAATGGATTTGGGGCGTTTTAGTTGGTTTCGTTTGAGGATGTTAAATTTGGTTTCGTTCCTCCACAGTATCCCCTTGACCTTATCTTGGAGACAAGCCTTTACTCGGAAAAGAAGGGGTTGGACTCCATATGGATGGCTGACCACACTGTAGGAATAGGGATTAAGAACTGGGATTTTTACGAGGCTTGGAGTGTACTGAGTGCACTGGCGGTGCAGACCAAGAATATACTTTTGGGAACTTGTGTTAGTGATCCACATAGGCGGCATCCCGCTGTTTTGGCGCAGACCCTCATGACTCTAGACCATCTATCTAAGGGAAGAGCGATGTTGGGACTGGGAGCTGGAGAGGCCATGAATTTGGTGCCCTACCATATAGCCTGGGATCATCCGGTGACCCGCCTCAGGGAGGCAGCCGAAGTTATCATTAAACTCCTAACTGAGGATTTTTCTAATTATGAGGGTAAATTTTTCCAGCTTGAAAAGGCCTTTATACGACCTAAAGCGGTTCAGAATCCTCACCCACCAATATACTTTGGCGCAAACTCGCCTAAAACCATGAGAATTTGTGCCGAGTTGGGGGATGGTTGGATTCCTGTAGGTACATTTATGAAGCCTCAGGACTACAAGGCGAAATTTGAGAAAATTAGGAAGATGGCTAAGGAGGCAGGCAGGGATCCGGAGAAGATTGAACCAGCTATGTTCAACTACATGGTCGTAGCAAAAGACTATGACACCGCCTTTAAGCTGGTAGAATTTCCCGCAAAGATGCTTCTAGCTGGCTCCTACGATACACTCAAAGAATATGGTGTGGAGCCGCCCAAAATGAAACTGGATGTGTTACACTTTGTATTTAACCCAGACACCATGATGGAGGCAGCAGGGGAAGTAATTAAGATGCCCATCAAACCCATTGAGGACAGATTCATTTTCGGTTCTCCCGACGACTGCATAGACAAAATCGCCAAGTATGTAGAGGGAGGTGTGAGACACTTTGCCATGGCTCTCTATGTCCCCTCCCGATTGAACAGGGAAACACTGGAACTCTTTGTGGAAAAAGTGGTGCCCTACTTCCGACGATAGCATCCATTAAGTAATAGATTTCTTCAAAATTTTTTTACAAGGGAACGCGACCAAATCAAAAGGTCTTAGAAAAAGGTTTTGGCTCAATTGATGGATAAAATATTTATTTGTAGGAAAAGAAGCTGAGAATATGTCACTAGTTTATCCGGCGCATTTTGAGACTGTTATAAAGATGCGGGACGGTAGGGAGGCTTTTGTAAGGCCTCTGAAGCCTGATGTTGATAGGGAAAAGCTGTTTGAGATGTACAGCACCCTCTCTAAGGAAACAAATTATTACCGCTTTTTGAACTATCAGCCAGTCACGAGGTGGATCGTGGAACATTGGTGTGACGTGAACTATGATGATAAAATGGCTCTTGTCGCCATAGTAAATGAAAATGGGAGGGAGAGAATAGTTGCTGATTCCCGCTACTATCTGGATAAAACCACCGGGGAAGCGGAGATAGCCATAGTGGTGCACGACGATTACCAAGAAAAAGGTCTAGGAACAAAACTACTAAGTTACACAATTGAAGTAGCAAAAAAGTCGGGAGTAAAAAAGCTATACGCCTACCTCTCCCCCACAAACAGAAGAATAATCCATGTGGTCAAAAAGCTTGGCTTCACAGTCAAATGGGTCTACGAAGTAGGGGAATATGGAGCAGAATTACATTTACAGTGAAAACTTCCTCAAAGGTTTGTTTATATTTAAAGATATTCGCCTAATTTTAGATGAAATCCTAACCTTTTGCGAATATGTGAGTTGAGCATTTACATTCTGAATGGTAGTTTTGTATCGTGGGGTATAATGTCTATGTATTTGCTTCTGAACTCGTCGCTTAGCATAGGACATTCATTGAATATGCAGGGTTCACTATACATAGGGTGACTCCACATTCTATCTAGAATTGCCTTAAGCGGTTCTTCTTTGACGTTTCCAAAAGCAAGTGGCATAAAACAGCAGGGCTGAACATCTCCGTAGGGAGAAATGTAAATATACTCTTTATCCGCAACGCCTCTACAGCGACTCGAGGCTTGATTTTGGAAGTAAAAGTCGCGGCAAACAAATGGGTACTCTGCAATTTTTCTAACTTTCTCCTCCTCCTGTTGTGACAACCTCACGTCCACATTGTATAACCATCTTCCAGCCGGTGTAGGTAATAAGTATCTTACCCCAGTGGCTCCCAGTTCTTTTGCCATTTGAATTACTCTCTCAAAATCGCCATTAGCTAGATTCTCCTTTGTAATGTAGGTAGATATAACGACTTTTAAACCAACACTAAGGGCGTTTTTAACTGCCTGAACAGCCTTATCGAAGCATCCCCTATATCCTCGATACTCATCGTGTTCTTCTGGATGTGGGCTGTCAATGCTAACGTAAAGTAAATCCAACCCACTGTCCTTTAACTTTTGGGCATAATCTCTATTCACCTTAATTCCATTGGTGTCCAAAAAGACGAATACCGACTTTTTCGAAGCGTAACTTATCAACTCCATAAGGTCTTCTCTCAAGGTGGGTTCTCCGCCGAAAAAGTTGACCACCAAGGCTTTGTTAGCTTGATCTAATACACTCTTAACCTGCTCGGTTGTGAGTTCCCTGTGCTTCTCCTTAACATAATTGCCAACACAACAGTGTCTGCACCTACACTGGCAATCATAGGTTATACCAAACATCAAATAGGAGACAGGACCCTTTTCTTTAAGCCACAATCCCAGCTTCTCAAGATCAAAATCTAAAGGGATACCTTTCTCCAACCATAGAGTCCCATCATCCGCATATTTACTAGGTTGCATTCCTACACCTCATTCTTCTCCAGTTTTTGCTCATTATCTTAACTCTAAAATTTAAATAGTTTTTGATTTTGACCCCCGCTTATACAATTTCCTCTTTTCAGTATATATTTTTAATATCCTTAATTTTAAAATAAACAGAGTAAAACTGTTAGAAGGTATGTGAGAAAAATAAATAACAAAACGGTGCAAAAAAAGGCAAAAATCCTTAAATTATTCCTCACAATTACGATGAGCCAAAATCTCCACACTATGCTCTCTGCTTTTCCTCCATTATGGCTGCTAGGAAGTCAATTATGAGTCTTGCAGCAATCTGAGCTGTGACTCCCGCCGGATCATAAAGTGGGTTTACCTCTACCAAGTCGAACCCCACAATGTTCCCCTTCTTCGGCAGTGCGGTGAGCATCTCTCTCATTTGAAGGTATGTAAATCCTCCGGGTTCAGGGGTTCCCGTTCCAGGAGCTGTAGATGGGTCAAGGGCATCTATGTCTATTGAAACGTAAATGTTTTCGGCTTCTGGGATTTGTTCCATAACCCATTTAGATCCCTGTTTTATGGCTCTCTCCGCCGTGATTACCTTGGAGCCATATTTTTTAGCTTCGTCTGCTATAATAGTGGTGTTGAGCAGTCCTCTGATGCCTATCTGCGTTATTCCTATAACATGTTCAAGTTCTGTAACTCTTTTGAAGGGGTTCGCGTGGCTGAGTCTCACTCCCGCAATATCATCTAGGAAGTCAAGGTGTGTGTCGAAGTGAACTATTTTTAGCTTTGTGTCTTTAAATGCTCTTATTACTGGGAAAGTGATGGAGTGGTCTCCTCCTAGAGTGATGGGAAACACCTTACGGCTTATGATTTCCTGAATGTATAGTGTTATTAAATTTAGGTTTAATTCATGTAGTGTGGGTGCTACTGGCACATCGCCGAAATCGATGACTTTGGTACGTGCAAGCTTGTATCTTCCAAGCTCAATATCATATATTCCCTTATCGGGTAGAAAGAATGGGCCATAAATTTGAGAAGCTTCCCTTATAGCTCTTGGACCATATCTTGCTCCGGAACGGTTTGTGGTTCCCTGGTCTATGGGTGCTCCCACTATTGCTACGTCTACACCTTCTAGGTTTCTGGTGTAGGGGAATTTGCAGAAGGTTGGAATACCCACGAAGGGCATCTCTTCACCTAAATTACTCATCTAAAATCCTCCTTTAAATTGAATATTTCTCTGTGCAGGAATGTTTAAAGATTTCTCCATAGAATTGGATTTGAGGCTGAATTTTTCCGATACTGTTTTAATGGTGTTTATATTTTTAAAATTCATAAAATTTGAAAAATGAGGTGTGTTTGTTTTGAGGGCTTTGCTGATTGGGAATGGGCAACTGAGGGTTGTTGAAGATTATCCTAAACCTAAAGTGAGACCTGGTTGGGTTTTAGTTAAGCCTACTGTTGTTGGAATTTGTAAAACAGATTTGGAGCTTGCTAAGGGATATATGGGTTTTAGTGGTGTTCCGGGGCACGAATTTGTGGGCATCGTAGTGGAAGGTGGCGACGAGAAATTTTTGGGGAAGCGTATTGTGGGTGAAATAAACTTTGCCTGTGGCTCCTGTGATTATTGCGCGAATGGCTTGCAGAGACACTGCCCAAACAGAAGCGTTCTGGGCATACAGGGAGCCGATGGAGCTTTTGCCGAGTTTGTTGCGCTGCCTCAAAAGAACATTCACATTGTCCCGGAAGGTGTAAGTGATGAGCAGGCGGTGTTCATAGAGCCCCTAGCAGCTTCCCTAGAAATTCTGATGCAGACCCACATTAAGCCCACTTGGAAAGTATTGGTTTTGGGAGACGGCAAACTCGGCTTACTAGTAGCACAAGTACTCAGACTAACTGGATGCGATCTGTTGCTAGTAGGCAAACACGAGAACAAAATGAGAATAATGAGGAATATGGGGATTAAAACCGCAACTCCTCAAGATTTGGCTCAAATAAAGGCGGATCTGGTTGTTGAGTGCACAGGTAATCCCAAAGGCTATAATCTGGCCAAGAGCCTGGTTCGCCCCTCGGGTATAATAGTAGCCAAAAGCACGTATCACCAGGAACTCAGTTTGAACTGGTCAGAAATAGTGGTGGATGAAATCACCATTGTTGGCTCCAGATGCGGGCCCTTCCCTCCAGCAATAAGGCTTCTGGAGCAGGGACTTATTGACACAAAGCCCCTAATAACCGCCAAATACAAGTTCACAGATGTGCTAAAAGCCTTTGAACACGCCAGTGACTCCAAAGCAATAAAGATACTTGTGGAAATGTCATAAAAAATTGTAGGGAAGTATCCTTCTTTGCTCTAAATTACTCCTAGGTTGCGTATCCAGGGCTGGAGCTCTTCTCCCAATAAGTTTAGGACATTGCTTTTTTCCATATTGGGCAGCACGCTGGCTATGTAGAATATTTTATCCTCCCACTCTAATGGTTTGCAAACAATGATTTCGTTTGGTCCTAACTCTAGGGATAGGGTGCTGATGTTTAGATGGTAATTTTTGGTTAAGTTTTCCCCGAGGCATATTATTCCCATGGTGGCGGTTGTCAATACTTCTTTGGTATCTGATGAGTAATCTGCTATTAGTAGAGCCCTATTATCAAATAGCATCAAATGTGTGCTTCCCAGTAGGTCTCCATAGTCCTTCAGTATTTCCTCAATCACCGGTATAGTGCCAATGCTTTTCCTTAGGGCTGACGAAAAGCTCAGAAATAATTTATCGCTTCTAAAAATACTCGTGTTATCTATGTGGTAGCGATTGATGTGGTGCTTCCTAAAAAGCTTGGCAATGTCCCTTTTGAGCTGCTCGATTCTCTCCCCCTCCTCCTGTGACACAGAACCCTCTGAATCTGACTTGTGAAGAAAAACTGTAGTGTAGGGAGCTTCGCCCGCTTTATTGTAAATGCCAAGGATACTCTCAAGGTAGCTTAGCGCCTCATTGTACCTTTCATAATCTTGGAGGTCGAGTACAAAAATTAGCAAATCTGTGTGGGCGAAAATCTCTCCATTTCCCTCAAAGTACTTTGTCCTATATTGTCCCCTTCCACCCAAATCGTATAGTTCCACCTGCATCCAACCAAATAAAGCAGCTTCCTCTCTATGTAGGCCTTCGGTTGGTCCTGTTTCGGTGGGAATCTGCTGATTTTTGGCGGCGGGTTCACATTTTGTTAGTGTGTGTATGATTGCGGTTTTCCCCGCATTGTCCAGCCCGGCAAAAACTATTTTTTTCGGTTCCTTAAACTTTCCTTCACCGACCGCCACAAGAATCTTCGCCGCATATATCCACTTCTCAAGCTGAGACTTTTTAATTCCCGTAAGTTGACTTAGAGATTTGGCGTCTTGCTGTGAAAGTTTCTTAACATTAACAATTTTGAGGTCTTTCAAGCTTTTGACAGTCTCAGAATCTATTCCTACAATGATTTGAGGCGAGGATTTAGGAATCTTCTCGACCTCCATACGCTCCTTGACTAGAAAACCTCTTAATCTCTCAAAACTCATAAAAGGGGCAACCCCCATTTCTAAACAAATATCCATAAAAATTTTCAGCTATTTAATATACTTAGAGAAACTCAGTAATTATAACCCTTTTGTTGTCCTTACCGAAACAAAAAGGGTATGCTCCAACCCAAAAACCATCAAAAACATAAAAAACTGATAAAGTGTGAAAAGCATTTATTAATCCCGAATCTAAATAAAACACAGGAAAAACTCTCAACAACGAGAATGCGAGGCAAAACAAAATGGAACTCGAAATAGTTAAAGCCGGCGAAACCGAAGGCGCAGCATTCATCAACCCCGAAACCGCAAAAGCCGCAGGAATCTATGAAGGAAACATAATACTATTCGAAGACCCCACCACCGGAAATTTTGGAGCAGCACCAGTATACACCGACAAAAAAGTAGAGAAAAACAAAATAAAAATAGACTCAACCCTCGTAGAATCCAGCGGACTTGACGAAGGCTTCACAGTCACAGTCAAAAACTACACAGGAAAACTACAACCCCTAAGAAAAATAGTAATAGGAGTAGAACCCCTAAGCGGACAACCCCCCGAAGAAGTATTCAAACAAGCCCAAGAAAGAAGGAGCGAACTCAAAAAACTGCTAAACAAAAGAGTAATCTTCAAAAAAATGAAACTCAGATGGAAAGAACTCGAATCCAACATATCCATAGAGTCCACAGAACCCGAACTTAAAGGACAAGAATTCGCCCTAGTCAACTGGCCCGAAATAGAAAGAGCAGAAATAGTACCCATAGGACCAGCCATGCCCTTCAACGCCATACTCCTCATCGACGTATCAGGAAGCATGAGCACCAAAGACATGAAAGTCGTCAACATAGCACCCGCCAGAGAAGGAATAGTCAGCCTCCTAGAATCAGAACAAATCTCAAACTTCCTCAGCAGATTCGAAGAAGGAGAAGAAGTAAAAAGAAGACATGGAGCAGCATTCGCCGCACTACTATACCTAGCAGAAAAAGTAGGACGAGGATACGGCGAAAAAGTAGCCATAGCCACCTACCACGACGAGGCCAAAATCATAAAATTCGACGGAAACGACTACTACGAAGCCGCCACCGGAAAAATAGACCAAGTAGCAGAAACCATACTAACAGAGGTCGCATACAAGACAGGAGGGTATACTAACATGAGTGACGCTCTTCGGAAGGCGATAAGCATTCTTAAGAGGTCGTTTAGGGGTTCCGGGCAGAACATGATTATCTTTATGACGGATGGCTTTCCGCAGGGTACAGATACTGAGGAAGCTGTTATGTCCATTGTGGAGAAGGAGCTGGCTGCGCTTCCCAATGTGGTTCTTTACACTGTGGGAGTTGGTGGAGAGGTTAATGATAGATTGATGGAGAACATCGCCACTGCGACTGGCGGAGTGTACTTTAAGGCTACTGATTTGGGTAAGCTTCTCAACTGGTACAGCGAACTGGCTAGAACCTTCACGAAGGCGGTTCACCAGAAGGAGAAGAAGCCAGAGGGAGAAGCCCCCACACCTGAAACTGAAGCCGAATAAACAAGCTCCCCCCTTTTATTTTTATGCTTTATCCTAAAGTTCACTTACTGCTAAACAACTCTCTAACTTTGTTTATTTGAAAAAATGGTTGTGTGCTCGCCAGAGGGGTTGAAGGGCAATGTCATTAAGTTAAGCTTAAATTCTTTTCTTATACTTGTGGGGATGTAGTTTTAGGAGTTTTTTATCCTCTATTTTGGATTCATACTTTAAAAAGAAGATCCATTAAACGCGCCTTTTTGAGGCGGAACAAAAACGAGAATGCATCACCCTAATACCTTAACTTAATGCCATTGGGGTTGAAGGGTGCTGGTCAGGTGAAACCTTTAGGAGTCAGACTTATTTTTATCCTAACAATTTTTTAATTCTTATTTTGTATCTTTGTGGGTGACTGGTATTTAATAAAAATTGGGATAAAAGAAAGTGGGAGGGGCTTTTTATTTTGGTCGCCCTTCTACACCCTTTTTAGTCTCTCTCCGAGAAATAGTTTTGTTACAGTTTTAAGTTTTACTGGTTCTCTTTTGTTTATCTGAGCGTTTTGGGTATTTTTGGTTGCTTTTGTTTTGGTGCTTTATTTCGTTAGTGTTATTGTCATTGCGGATACGTTGCTTTGCCCTCGGTCGTTTTCTATGGTTTCGGTGCCGATCTCGATGCTTTTTACTTTTACGTCTGAAAGGAATCTTTCTCTTGTGATTTCTGCTACGTCTACGGCTCGGCTGATGGCTCTTCCTCGAGCCTTTATTGAGACTTCCTTTGTCCCCTTATTGAATTGGGTTATTACTGCCAAAACATAGTTCATGGTTGGTTTACTATTTCCGACAAATACGGTATTTTCGTCACTTTCCGGCATTTTCTTCACCACACTTTACTTAATTGTGCTTTTTGCTAGTTTTTCAAAAATTGTTTACATTGTTGCGTCTAGATGTTAACATTAGTTTATTATACGCACTTATAAAAATTTTCATGTTTTTTTCTGACACTATGTTCCTCGTTAGTGAATTTTTGTAAAAAAAATGGGGGGTTAATGGAAAGAAATTTGTACGGGAGGGAGGTACCGTTATACCAAAAAGGTGATACGCGTCTATGACGCAAACAACAGTACCTCCCACAGATTACGGCTTCATCCCTGTCGGTTCTCTGCCCAACA
>CAZECW010000012.1:0-9727 GCA_964510585.1 uncultured archaeon
GAATATGCTTGAAACAATTTGATGTATGGGTGTATCTATTTCAACAATTTGAGTATACAGGTATTCACTCAGCACCTTGATTATATGAACTCTTCCATATGGAATGCGTTTATTGTCTGGAATGCTGGCGTAAGCTCATCATGAATAATATCAACATTTCTTATTGCAGAATCATAATCGTTCTTCAATACAGCATTTAGGATATCGTTTTGTATCTTTTTCTGCAGTTTATCATTCAATATTTCCATACCTCTTCCCCCATTCCAAAATTTCAAATGGTAGTAAATATAGAAAGAGTTTATTAAACCCTCTTGGATTCAAGAAAGGATATATTGTATAATTATTTCCCAACAAAAAATGTGAAACACCCCATTCCAACTTTTTCACACACAGTTTCAAACCATGAATAGAATAAAACAGTAGAAGAACCAAAAAGCAACAGTAAAAGCTAAACAAAAAATTTCAGAGAACACGAAATTTGTCAAACTATTTGTTGCGCTCCTCATACTAAAACGCACGGCAGGATTCCTATGGCATTTCACAGCAGGATAAACTGTAGCTCCATTCGGGCTCAATAAAGATTTTAAATCAATAATGTTTCTACAAGAAGAGAAGCTGAAGAAAAGATTAAATCGTATGGTAAAATGATTCCCCCTCCTTGATTGGTTATGTTTAGAAAACATGTATACAATGATTCCTACTACTGTAGATGGTTATGAAAGAAAACCCTATTGTGATTACTATGCGCTTTTCACGCAAAGATTTGGAGAAAATAGAAGCCGTGAGAAACCAAGAGAATGTTGATCGAACCACGCTGCTTAAGGATTCTATTGAGGACCGGCTACGCCTAAGGGTCATTCAAATTTACAAAAACGGTAAGCTGACCGCTTCAAGAGCTTCTGAAATATTAAGGATACATCTACGAGAGTTCCTAGAAATGCTGGAGAGGGAAGGTGTCGCGGTAAATTGGAACTCGGAAACAGTCAAAGAGTACCTGAAGGCGAAATACGTGGAATAGCTCTGCTTCCAGCAGTGTTCAATGCAGGGTCACTGTCCCACCTAGCTCAAAAAATCAGGTTCCAACTTCTTGAGAAGCTTTTTAAATGTGTGTTAGTCGTCCTGGAAGTTAAAACCATTTTTCGCGCTTTTGAGATTTAAGTGGGGTTGTGGGGCCTTCTCTCTTAACGCTTCGAATTTTCTAGAGAATAAGCTGTAAAGCAAATAAGAGATGCGATGACCTCGCCGAAATCACTAGGAAAGCACAATTAACCAAGTAGCCTCGCATACGAAAATATGGGTTTAAATTAAAGATACTCTCAGAAGCTTATTTCTTCTCCCTTTTTCTATAAGAGTACATTTTATGGTAATTATCCACCTTATTTTCTTTGACTAATCTGCTGGTGTATCTTCTTTTCACACCTGCGTAGTTTTTGTCACAGTAATTGGTTTGGTAGAGTTCCTCATATTTCGGAACCAAATCTGGGTCGTAACTTTTCAGAAACTCCATGAACCTATCTCTTGCTTCCCCTCGAAAGTTGAGCATATCCAAAATTACAAAATCCACACCTACACCAGCAACTGTTTTTACGAGTTCTTCCAAGTCTTTCTCGCCGTCAGATATATATGGTAGTAGGGGAATTGCAGTGACTCCTACCGTTACCCCTGTTTCGTGAAGTTTCTGAACTATTTCAAGCCTCTTTTCTACACTGGGAACCTTGGGCTCTATCTTCTTTCTTAACTCCTCATTTAAAGTGGGCAGAGTGATTACCATGTTAAGAAAGCCCGTCTCATGGATTTCACTCAGTATATCCAAGTCTCTCAACACCAAGTCGGATTTGGTGGTAAGCAGTAGGGAATTATGGTGCTCTAAAAATACTTCCAACACTTTTCTCGTGATTTTGAACCGGCTCTCAGCCGGCTGGTAAGGATCTGTTACTGTTGCCAAGTTGACCGTCAACTTTTTGTTCCACTTCTCCCTAGAAAACTCTTCACCAAGGATTTCCACCGCATTATTTTTCACGATGATTTTGTGAGAAAATTCTCCCCTTGGAAGCCCCAGGTATTCATGGGTGTATCTTGCATTGCAGTAAACACAGTTGTGTTCGCAACCCCGGTAAGTGTTGACTCCCCACTTGAAAGGCAAAAACCAAACATTGACATAATGAAGCATACTCTTAACATTAGCCTGCTCATAAATCACTTCACTTGGTTTCACCATAAATATTCTCCTAATCACTAACTAGAAGAAATGAATATCAAAAAGATGAGGAGTGCTTAGCGTATTTTTGTGCGTCACTATTTGTTAGCTTTGCTAGCCTCCCAACTTTTTGGATTCCTTCCACAGTGGTTCTACCTTTTGTATCCACTCATCAATTTTTTGGGGATTTTTGGGGTAGTTTTCGTAGAGCTTTCTAAGTTTTGAGGAGATTCTTTGAACCGCTATTAGTTTACCTAGGCTTTCCCTTCTTAATCCTCCTTTGATTACTCCCGTCAAAAGTTTTCCCAAGGTACCAAGTGTTTTTCTAAGGGACGATTTCACTTCGAAGTCTCTGTTTATCTGGCTGAAGTCTTCCCCATTGAATATTACGTCCACATCAAAAAGGTAATTTACGTCGCTTCGGGTGAGGGTTGCTGCCGCGGGTAGCTGAGCCATGAGTGCTGCAAACTTGGCACCTTGATCCGTGAAATACCCTACATTATAGTCCCACAATGATTCTTTTGAAACATCACCCTTCTCAAGAGCTTGTGTGGCTATTTCCGAAGCAATTTTGCAGCCTGTAAATCCCGAGGATACACCCTCACCGGAGAAGGGCTTTGTGGTGAAAGCGGCGTCCCCCACAACCATAAAGCCATTTGCCACCAGTGAGTAGGGTGGTCTTCGGAAGGGTGTCCATCCTTGGCATGTTTTGACAAGTTTGTGTTTTTGTTGGAAGCGCTCCTTCTTGAACTCTTCTAGGACTTTTCTCGAGTTCTCGAAGGAAATGGGTTGGCCCACTCCGAGTATGGCTCCTTCACCATAGCTTGGATTAAAGAAGGTCTTGTGGAAGGGGTAAAAGTTCAACCCTTTTGGAAAGGGTTCTTCTATTTCATCCCAATATTCCAGAATAACGTGAAGCGTATCCTCAGGCTTTATGGGATCCGTTTCTATGCCCATCTTATCAGGTAGAGAGGTTCTCACAACACTTCTGATTCCCGAAGCATCAACAGTTATGGGAGCAAGGAACTCAAGCGATTCCCCGTCTCGCTTCGCCTTTATACCAGTAAGGGTTTCTTTCTTAATGATTGGGGCCACATATTTAGTTTTATCAAATATTTTTGTTCCCGCATCCATGGCGTAACCATTTAGCCTTGAGATGAATAGCGGCAGACGCATGACACAGAACGTGTAGTTGATGACCTTGTAGTTGTCTCCATCAGGTGGCCACATTTTCCCGTCCCTGTATTTCCCCACCAGTTCCTCTCCCTTAGGCGACGGTATGCCGAACTGCTTGAATCTTATCTCGTCAAAATGAAAGATATCTATATGTTCCCCGAGAGTACCCAGCTTTTTCTCCTCCACGACAGCGACATTAAAACCCTTCTCAGCCATCTTCCAGGCAAAGTAACTCCCAGCAGTACCAGCACCAACCACAATTACATCAGCACGAATTTCACTCAACCACTCCACAACCAGAAACTATCAACATAACATCAAAACCCAAAAAATAAGTATCAAACACAATACCACTGCACCAACCTATTTTTATACTTACCCATATTTTTTTCTTTTCCCCACATTGGTTTCCGTTCTGTCTGCTGCCATACGTACCAGCGAAGGGAAGCCTTTCTCTACACGAGTTTATTAGCAAAGACAAGTGTGAATCTTAGTAGGTTTCTACATTTTCGATTTAATGATTCTAGTGTACACGTTCCTTGAATTTACCACGCACCTCTAAGATGTCTTCCCCTAAAACCCCAAATCGCATCATAACCCACTAGCACAATTTAAACAATCTATTCCCTGCATTAAAACTTTTCATTTAAATCATTAGGAAAGGCTTATTTGATCGGATTATTTTCTGAACATATACCTCGCCCTCTTTTATAATTCTCCATCACGCCAGAAGTACCCACAAAACCTCAGAAAACTATTTCATAGAAGTTTTTCGGGTACAAGGGATTAACACACCAACCTCCACAGGCGCCAAATATATGAAAAAACAGTAATACAACAGTTACATACTCTGCGCATTGTCTCCACATGTTTTAGTAAGATTTAAGTAAGTCAAAGTCTTACATCTGTAAATATGAAAGTAAGAATGTCGTCAAAAGGTCAAGTGGTTATCCCTAAGGAGATTAGAGAGAAGCTTGGTATTAAGCCAGGAACAATTCTGAATATTAAGGCTGGAGATAAAAAAGTTATACTTGAGTTGGCTCCAGAACCACCAGACGTGTTCGTAGAGGTTGGTGAGGTTGCAGAGAAAATTTTAAGAGAAGCAAAGGCGAGTAGCGACAAGGCGGAGAAACTTTTGAGGGATCTGGGTGTCGGCTAGAGTTTCAATCGACACCGGCGTATTTATAGACTACATTGACATAAAAAGCTCATTTCATAAACTTGCACGAGCTCTTGTTGACTCCCTCAATAGGATGGAGGTATTTTTGCCCGGAGTCATTCTCGCGGAAACATGTTATGTTGCAGCTAGGATTTACAAAACTTTAGGGTTTAGCAACTTTTTGGAAAAGGCATTAAAAATTGTTGAGTGGCTTAACGGGCATCCGTCAATTCATATTGATCGCAGCTTCAACTTAGATATAGAGGCTGCAAAAATCAAAACCCAATACAACGTAGCCTTAACTGACTGCTACCTGTTAGCAATATCAAAAATTAGGAATAGCACTGTTGTATTCAGGAAGAGAGAAAAAGAGATGCCACTCCATTTGGAAAAAGATTTCAAGATTCTATTCTTGGAAGATTATGCGTAGTTAGCTAATTTGCATAAACTAACTTGACAAAGGTAAACTTGTTTTCTCAAATGAGTTTTCCCTAATTTTCCCTTTTATATGGTGACTTACTTTTCCCCTTTTTTTGGTAATTCGGGAAAAGTGGAGTCAAACTAATTTAACACTATTAGGCTAATAACCGTTCTTGAAGAAAAAGAATATATGCTATATTTGTATTATATAGATTACTGGTTGGGAGGATTTGAAAGGTGTCTGTGCGTTATTGGAATAAAGAAATTGAAACTATGCCAATGGAGGATCTACGCCGGCTGAGAGATAAGAAGATTAAGCACATCGTTAAACTCTGCTATGACAAGGTTCCCTTCTATAGGGAGCACATGAACAAGTCGAAGGTGAAGCCAGGTGACATTAGAACCTACGACGACCTTCAGAAAATACCTATTTGGAGCAAGCCAGAGCTAAGAAAAGGACAGGCGCAGAAGCCACCTTACGGACCCTTTGTTTCCGAGGGAACAATCATTGCAGAAGTTGCGGGAAGCACCGGCACTACAGGAAAACCTACATACCAAATTTGGAGTCACGAAGATATGGAAAGAGCCGTTGACATTCTGGCAAGGGACTGTGTGATGGCGGGTGTGAAACCAGGGGATGTTGCCTATCAGTGCTACCCTATGGGATTTGCTCGCGGCTACCACTGGGGTCTGCTGGCTTGTAGAGCCTGCGAGAGGGTTGGCGCTGGCTTCGTGGCTGCGGGTGTGGGTATCGATATCAATGATAGGATTGATTTCATTGCGGAGACAAAGCCCAATTGTTACATTGGCCCTGTTCGCTTAGCCTTAACCTTCGGCAAGTTACTCCAAGACAAGGGAGTGGAATCCCCATTTGAAAAATTAACGGTTGCAGGAGATCTCGGCCCAATAGAGGTTCCCAAAATGAGAGAGCGATTCAAGGCGGTTCATCCGAAGGGAGAGATCTTCACCCTTTACGCTGGCACTGAAACAAGCACTGTCAGCGTTTTTGAGTGCACCGAACATGAAGGACACCACGTCTGGTTTGATTCGCTGGCCTTAGAACTCGTTGATCCGAGCACCGGAGAGAGGGTTTCGCCAGAGGAGAGAGGCGAGGCAATAATTAACAATCTCATCCTAGAGGGCATGCCCATAGTTAGGTACAGTATGGGTGACATTTTGGACTCCTACGAAGATAATCCAGAGATCTGTGGCTGCGGGCGGACTCACGGCAGACTCTGGGGAGGAATGGCGGGAAGAACAAAAGACATTGTTAAGGTGGCGGGGGTAGAAATACTCCCCAAAGATGTAGAGAACGCAGTACTTTCAATTAAAGAGCTATCAGGAAACTACCAATATGTGGTAATAGCGGGTAAAGAAACGGAGGCTCTAAGAATCAAAGCTGAACTTATTGCAGGTGTGGAACCCAGCAGTGAACTAGAAAAAAGAATATCTGAAGACCTTAAAAAATCGCTAGGTGTTCCAGTAATAGTTAAACTGGCGAAACATGGAGAAATACCGCCACCACTATTCAAAATGGAGAGAATCATAGACCTCGAAAAATTCTAAGAACAAAAATTCCCAAACACCAACATTCTTTCTTTCCTTTTTTCTTTTTAGTCTTTGCGTAAAGCTTTATACCTTGTTTCGATAATTCAAGTTTAACTTGACATATTCTTCTTTAACTCCCTGGAGGTGTGTGAGACGCCTAAAGTGGCAGTTGTTGGTACTGGTCAAACTGAACACGGTAAAAGGCAGGATGTGAGTTTTCCGGAGTTGGTCTACACAGCGGTTAATAGGGCTTTGGATGATGCCGGTCTAACCATAGATGAAATTGATGCTGTTGTTACTGGTTCTATGCCTGCGCCTATGGAAGGAGTTAACGCTCCCCATTTATACTGGGGAACTGACTCGACTGGAGCATCTATGAAACCTATGATGAGGGTGGCTACCTGCGGTTCAACGGGTATTTCTATTGCTCACTCTGCATTTTACCATGTGGCTTCAGGAATGTTTGATGTAGTTTTGGCTGTGGGTGCAGAGAAACAGTATGAAGGTGAACCTCAGGGCACTATGCGCACAATTAGAGATGCATTCTTTCTTGCACCATTCTCTGCTGGAGCTCCTGGAACATTCGCCATCCAATCCAATGAGTATATGCACCGCTACGGAAGGTCAGAGGACGAGGTACGCTTGGCAGCGGCGGAACTATCCGTTAGAAACCATACTGATGCTTTGGACAATCCATATGCCCACATAAAAATAAAAATAGGTGTTGAAGATGTGTTAAAGTCTCGAATCATCTGTTATCCCGTCAGGCTTTTAGACGTCTGTCCCTCATCTGATGGAGCTTGCGCCGTTATTTTTGCCTCCCAGGATAAGGCTAGAAAAATTACTGACACACCTGCTTGGGTTAGGGGATTAGGTTATTGTGGTGAGGAATATTGGCTTGCAGACGGGGACAAGGTGGTTTGGCAGTCTGCAATAACTGCTGCAAGAACCGCCTACAAGCTTGCGGGTATCAAAAATCCCCGAAAAGAAATAGATGTCGCTGAAGTCTATAACCCATTCACATTCCAGGAACTGCTCTTTTATGAATGCTTTGACTTCTGTGAGAAAGGAGAAGCAGTAAACCTGGTTAAAGAAGGCGTGGTTATGAGAAGTGGAGAACTTCCCTGCGATCCCTCGGGTGGAGTTCTATGCACTAACCCTATAGGAGCCACAGCCTTGGTAAGAGTTGCAGAAGCCGCAATGCAAGTTACAGGAAAAGCAGGCAAACACCAAATACCAGACGCAGAAACAGCTCTAGCTCATGGAATGGGAGGACCGGAACAGCTGAACGGAGTAATGATTCTTGGGAGATGAAAACGACCTAAAAAATCAAAGCAAAACCTCAAAGAAGGTTGTTTAAACTGTATCCGTTTTAGAGGTTTGCAAATTTCTAATGACTATCTTTTTTAAATGAAATCCGAAATTGGCCAAAAAACGCATTTTTTCAATGTTTTGCGCAGCCTATTTTTGAAGCCCATAATGCTGGGAAAATTGGGAAAAAGGAGGCCCAGAGGCCTTATGAATTTGGGAGTAGTATGTTACCGAACAGCAAGAGAAGTTTCTCTATTCTACCATTCGTAGTGGGTCTCCCGTTATAGTGTTTGGGAATCAAGGTTGCAAATGTTGATGCTGTGCTGGGAGGGTTTCATATTTCATATTCGTACTTTACATCGCCGAGTAGATAGATGAGTGCTGCTATCCCAAGGATTATGATAACTATGTTGAAGATTATGATCGTGTACATAAACAGGGCGATGGGTGCAACTATGAGGATTATTGAGGAGACTAGTGCAGTGTAGTATCCCCACCTAGTCATACTCAGGATGCCTATTCCATCAACCAGAAGCAGAACACTAATAATTGTCCCAGCAATCAAAGACAAATAGCTACTAGGAACCATGAAGGGAAAAATGCTTAATGTACTCATGACGCGAAACATTAATTGTACGTACACTATGTAGAGGAAATTGAACATCGCAAAGACTAGCATTAATATGCCTAAAATTGTTACCCCCGATGGCCTATAAGTCAACTCCATTCCTCCTACTTTTCAATTAATTGATATGTCATCTCTTCTTATTTTAAAAGTTTATGAAATCTCCCTGCGGAATACTTGGATTCACCATAAGCCTCTGCTTACAGTTTTTTACCAATTTTCCCCTTTCTTGAAGGAGTTTACAAAACCTTGGCGAGAAAGCCCCCGACTTAAGTCGTGGGGATGAATCGCCAAAAAGCTTATTTGAAAGTAGAGTATATAAATAGTTGTTGGTAGCTGAAGGGTTTGGCTTGGGCTTAAGGGGCTAAACAAGACGCAGCCCCCATGAGGGTGCCAACATAGACGCCGTTCCCCTTGAGGGAAGGGCGTGTTAACCGGGTGATGGCACACCCGTTGCCTCGAAGGCTCCCGACGAGCCAGAAGCAAGAATCTCCCGACTTTAGTCGCGGAGAGTGTCAAATGGATCAGGGTTACACAGTTTTCAGGTGGAGACCGGCCGAATCCAAGTTACTTTCTGCCCTGAAAAGTTTCAGGGTAGAGTGGGGTGAAAAGGAGCTAATCTATGAGGAGGGATGTATCTCTCTCACAACACAGAGCTTGGAGGAGTCACTCAGTATAGCGGAAAAAGTGGCGGAGATCGTCGGACTACGGATACCCCAGACACCTGTACCCCGACAATTGGAAATATACAAGTGGAGAGACATAGAGGGTCAGGAGGTAATCATCAAGTGACTAAACCATTTGTGAAGGACGCTGTTGGTCGCTTCAGAAATCTTTTAATACACTCAACAAGAGAATATGAACCCTCACCCGAACACGTATTGAAAAGACTTCTTATACCCTTATGCTGAGATTTAAACTACATTATTGAGAGGGGTACAGTTAGGGACGCTAAAGAAACATTAACACTCTTTCAGAAAGAGTGTGAGAGAATAGAATAATAGAAGGTTTATGTATTTGTATTCCGCACTTTTTGGTGTGTTGGGAAATTTAAATTAGGTGGGAGATTAAAAGTATGGTTGGTGATTGGTGAAGTTTGAAGGGTTGGTGATTGTTGTTGGATTTTTTGATTGCTCATGTTTCTGATTTTCATGTGGGTTCAGGCGAGTTTATGCCTGAAAAGCTTGAAACATGTATCGATGAGGTTAACAGTTTATCTCCGGATCTGGTTGCTTTAACCGGTGACCTTACTAATTCCGGCTTTGAGAGAGAATATAGGCAAGCCAAGAAC
>CAZECW010000013.1:0-11881 GCA_964510585.1 uncultured archaeon
CGAGGATCGAGAAGCACTGAAACTTTTGGTGCAGCTTCTAGAAAGTGAAGACGATGAGGAGCGTTCTAACGCCGCGGAAGCTGTAGCGGACTATGCTGCTGAGGGGCTCACCGACCAATCCGCCCTACCCAAACTCATAAAACTCTTGGATGATGGAAATCAAAACGTGCGTATAAACGCAGCCCTCGCAATATCCAATTATGCAAACCAGGGACTCACGGAAAAATCAGTCCTCCCCAAACTTGTAAAACTGCTCGAAGATCCAAACGAGGAGCTTCAGGTATTTTCTATACCAGCCCTTAATGCATACGCTTCCAGGGGACTCATCGACCAGTCTGTTCCATCCAAACTTGTGAAGCTTCTGGAAGGAGACGAAGAGGTACGTCTATTCACACTGGCAGCACTAAAATCCTATGCCACAGCAGGACAAACAGACAGAGTTGTCCTGCCCAAACTTGTGGAACTGCTTGATGATGAGAACGAAATGGTAAGATTGCAAGTCCTTCAAGTCCTACGCGAATACGCGTCTAGGGGACTCACAGATAGTTCAGCCCTACCAAAACTTGTGAGACTGGCAGAAGACAAATACCAAGACGATGAAATCCGCTCCATAGCTGCAGAACTCCTCAAATCTCCAGAGAAATGAAACAAAATTAATTTCCACAACTTTTGAAAATCTTTTTTTGTGGAATGTAGCATTCCAATCATCAGGCATATTCATACGGTTTCGAACTCCGGCAACTTTTGGCTCATAACACCCATCTGTCTTTATAAGCCTTGTTTCAGTAAAGGTGTTAATTTTCAGCTTCTTTTCCCACTCCTATCCACAATGAATAAAAATTGGGGAATACTCCTTTTTTGGGCTTTTCAGAGCAAGTTACTTTTAAAATAAATAGCTGGGACGCCGTTTGCAACAGTTTCAAAATAGGGGGACATAAATAGTCAAAAAACTGCGTTGTTGCATAATTTTATTTTTTTCATTTTCAATTTATTTATATATTTTGATGAATTTTTTGCAATTTCACAATGTTAATCTGAAAAAAATTAGGCGTATTAAATAAATCTATTAAAAAAAGTAAAATTGTGCAACAAAGCACAAAAAACCAAAAAATTTATGGAACCAAAACAGAAACCCAGGTTCCAGAGGCGGAAAACCCATGATGAAGACCTATACCCTCCCCCACAACCACCAGCTCAACCACTTCCTCAGAGCCTACCTCACCATGCTAAACCTCATGATAGACGACATCTGGAACCACATCCAGTGGAGGGAAAAACAAGTAAGGGGAAAGAAGCAGAAACGCCTCCTCCCCACAATCCCCACCTACACATTCAGGAAAAAAAATGAGGGAAAAATACCTGGAGGGGTGGAGCTACGCCCGACACTGGGTGGACTCAGCAATAAAAACAGCATTCTCCACCATAAACTCCTGGAAAAGAAACTACAAAAAAGGAAAAAGAAAAAGGAGAAAACCAGAAGTCAGACGCCCCTTCGCAAGGGTTAAACAAACCCTCATGAAGGTAAGCGGAGATAAGCTGCGCATCACAATAAAACCCCACCAGCACATAACAGTAGACCTGTCCAAAAGATACTTCCCCCTAAGGGGGAGAGTAGGGGAACCCATACTAACACCCACAAAATCCACATCCCCGTGGAGGTCAGCCCCCCAAGTTTCACTGAGGCGGTGGGCTGGGACTCAAACATGCACTCCCTTGACGGCTTCTCACCACGCTGGGGATGGATAAAAGTTGACCTGAAACCCCTACACACACTGCACACCACATACCGCCAGAAGCTAAGCAAAATAAACAAGTTATACTCAAGAAACAGGGCCAGGGGGAGAAAACTTTACAAGAAGTATGCGGGAAGGTGGAGGAACAGGGTGAAAAACTACCTGTGCCGCCTAGCCAAACACCTGGCCACAATCTTCCCCGCCCAGCACGGATTTGAAAAACTGGAGAAGCAAAAAATGCAAAAGAAAAGGGGGAGAAGGTGGAACCGAAGGTTGGGGGAGGCTGACTGGCGCTTCCTTGTCTCCCTGATGAGGGGCTGGGCCCCCGTAGTGGAGGTTTTTCCCGGGTACACCTCGAAGACCTGCAGCAGATGCGGAGAGGTGAATAAAGCTCTAAGGAGCCAGAGGGTTCTCAGGTGTCCCCACTGCGGCCTCGAAATGGACAGGCAGCTTAACGCCTGCATAAACATCTACCACAGGATGAGAGGAGTTTCCCCACAAAAGGAGTTCAAATCTTCTGTGGGTGGGTTGCCCTTGATGGGGGCGGAGCAGAAGGACCCCTATGAACCCGTGAGGGGACCAAATGATGTGGTGAAGCCCCAAGTCTACATATGTCTACCCTTGACCACGTAGACTACAACCCAACCATTGGATTTCTTCCAAATTTGCTGCGACAAAAATATATTCTAGAATGTTTTTGTCCTATATGTTAAATTTTTAATGATGGAATATGTTTTTATGGTAAAGTTTTTGATATCATTAAACTTATAGATTGTGGGACTTTAGTTAGTGTGTAAGTGTTTGTTGTGAGATGGATAGAGATGGATGAAGAATTAAAGAGAGAGTTAACCGTAGACGAGCAGGAGATTGTGGAACTTGTGGAAAGGGCTGTGGAAGGTTTCGCGAATATTGAGGATTGGGAATTTGAAGGTGAAACTTTGAGGCTTTTCTCAGACATAAACCTGTACTTCACCGTTGATTTTGCTGGCGGAAACCTACACTTATACTCTGAAAGTAACTATGGAATATCCGTTCCGCAGGGTGACACCGTGGAAGAATTGGCCAACTGGTTCAGAGAGTACGCGGAACAAATAGAGAAAGAAAACAGGAAAATGATTGAACTGGGATTCGTGCCCGGAGAAGTTGAGCACGACAACGTCTACAACATTTTTTGCCTCTACCGCAAAACCTACCCCTTCAAACAATTGAACGATTTGAAAGAAGACCTGAAAAAACTCTCCTCACTCTGGGACGAGCTGGACAAAGACTGGAAAAAACTCTACCCCGAATACCAATATTTGGAGAACCAAGAAGACTACTTATGCGAAGACGAAAGAAGGCTTGAAGAACTAGTGGAACAATTGGAGGATCCGGACAGACAGACGCAGCTCAACGCTTTAATAGCAATTGGGGATTATGCCATCGATGGATTCACCACAGAATCCGCTCTACCAAAACTCATAAAGCTACTAGACCACCAGGACGAAGAAATACGAACCCAGGCAGCCTATGTACTTGGAGACTACGCCACGGGAGGACTCACAGTTGACACAGCCCCACCCAAACTGGAAAAACTACTGGACGAAGAAAACGAAAAGCTACGCGGAGGAGCGGCATACGCCCTAGCCACATACGCTCACCAGGGACTCACAATTAAATCCGCCCTACCCAAACTAGCAAAACTATACAAAGAATGCGAAAGCGAAGAAACCCGCGACTACGCAGCATACGCCCTCGACGAATACGACGAAAAAGGACTAAAACTCAAATAAAGAGACACAGAAAACCCCCGGTCTCCATCACCTTTATTTTCCGATTTATTGCCTCTCCAAACGAACCCTGCAAACTGGAAAAATACAGCATACATAATAAAACATTAAGAAACGACATCTGAACCAACCCAAACATAAGAGCAAACGCGGTAAATATTTGGGCAATCAGAATTCAAAAAGGATCCTCACAAAACGTGACAAATCCCAACAAGGATTCAAGGCAGACATACATCAAATCATTCAGTGGGAGACGCAAAAAAGTTTAGGAAAAAATTCTTGAGGTTTAAGGTCCTAATATGTTATATCCTGTTTTTTAAAGTGAGGAAGTTTAAATGAAAAAATCAAAAGAACAGAGAAAAAGGGAGCGAGAAATTATCAATGAATACTATGATAAACGTATGCGTCAACTTCTTGAACCGCTGTATGAAGACTTCCAAAAGTGGAAAAGAGGAGAGCTAAGCCACTACGAGCTACTCGAAAGAATACACCAGGTCCATAAGGAAAACCAAAAACTATACCGACTATTCACATCGAGCCGAGAGTTTCTACTAAAAGTCATCGAGTTCGAAGCAGAAATGGAGAGGAAACAGACCTCCGCCACAGAGGAGAAAACCTTCCTGGACAATGAAAACAAATCCATAGGGTATAATTTGAAAACAAACCCCAACAAATCGTATAAATGAAAGAAAGAGACCCAGACAATGAATATTAGCGATAAAGTAATTAAAGAAGAAAACATTTCTGACATTAGAGGAAGGTAATAATGCCGAAGGTATATGTATTCAAGGTTGCTTTAAAGCATCGAAAAGGTCTTTGGCGCAGAATCGAGATTCTGGACAACCAGACTCTCGGTGTGTTTGACTACATTATACGCAAAGCCTTCAAACATGATACGTTTGATCACCTAAGCGAGTTCTACTTAGGCCGAGCAGGAGGCTCAAGAGGATTTGGTGAAATTGAGCCCGGTGGAGGAGGCATAGGAGCTAGGAAACGAATAAATCAAATCAGACTCACCGAAGGCCAAAAAATGGAGTACATCTACGACTTTGGAGACAACATCCAACACATCATCATCCTAGAAAAAATCACAGAACCAGAAAAAGGAGTAGGGTATCCCCGCATAGTCTCTCAAAGCAGGCCAAGATACCGCTACTGTGAAACATGCAAAAAAGAGGGCGAAAAAATAGTAGCCAATTGGATTTGCATCACCTGCTCAGAAGAGAAGATGATAAATGTGTACATATGCGATAATTGTGCTGAGAAAGAACACGACGACCATTACATAGAAGAAATACTCTACTAATATGTAGACGCGCCAATTAAGAGATACACCAGCAAACGAACATAGTCAGTCTCTCTGCAACTATCCGGACCCATAATCCCATGTTCCAAAAGAAATTTCACTCACAACAGGCGTCATACTTAAATTAGGGATCCCTACTTCCTGCATCTAGGAAAGCTTCCCGCTAATCCGTTGCCCAAAACTTCCCCACACTGGGACATTCCCCCTGAGTGATGTTCGGTTACTGCTTCATAAGGCAGGTAATAATTTTGAAAAGTCTTTTTGCATTTGATGACCTGCCGAAAATAGCTAAAAAATCATTCTTTCTCCCAAAAAAAGGAGTTATTAACCCTCCTTTTCCCAAAGACCTGTATAACCCAAATGATAAAAAACTTTGCAATTTCTTGTACATAATAAATTAGCCTAGCCTTAGAGTTATGTTAGTTGGGGGATTAGATGGAGGTTTATAGACCAAGGGGAATAATTATATTATCTGCAATTTTTATAATCTTGGCATTTTCTTGGAGCTTATTGTTGGAGTATTAACTGGAGTGTGATTAGACTTCTATATTCACCAGTTCTTAGGCTCGTTTGAGGATTTTGGCTGTTTAGGGGTTTCCCGCGATTTTCCTACTTTTGTTTCCTGTAAAGAGAGAGCTTACTAATTTTATCCCTTCTGTCCTCCAAGGAAGGTACTGTTGAAAACTTTTTGATATTCTCGTGGTTCTCACTTTTCTGTGAGAAGTATATGCGGTTCACGCTGATTTTGGTGTAGGGTAGTAACGTATTTGGTGTTGTTTCGGTTTCATTTGTGTAATACTAATAGATGCGTCTATCACTGAAGAGATAACCATTTTAATAGGAATCGAAAAACATGAAAATAAAAAAGTGTGGAGATGAGATTCACTCTGTGAACTCGTATTTCACATCTCCCATCAAGTATGCAAGCATCACTATTCCAAACACAATATAAAGCAAACCAACTACTACAATTAGGAGGAATACGCCGGCGATTATGTTGAATGTTGCAACTAACAATCCAAGGTAACGCCCCCAATTCTTCATCATAAGAAGACCAATGGCAGCAGCAACATAAAGAACAACACCAACTAAGAGCACTAAGGTGATTATGTGCAAATAGCCAACCAAAAAGGAGGTATTGGCAAAATTGAGCATCGCATAAGAAAGCAGGGTAGACATATAATATTGCATCTCTTCAGGCGGAATCGGATAATAGTAAGAAAGCGTATAGAAATTAATAATTCCTAGAACATAGTTAGTTATTGCAGATTGAACCATGCTTGACGCTATCAACTCAACTGCTACTGCTCCGATAACTCCTAGAAATGCAAAAATTATTAGGATTATAGAAAGTGCGACAACTCTACCCGGTCTATAAGTCATTCATCCCACATCCAGTACTTTTAATTTCTATGTATCGACTAGTCAAATCTTTAAAGCCTCTTCATCCTCTTCCTTAAAATACTAACTTAAAATTTGCCTTATAGTTTCCCGGATAGTGTTTAAGTGCCGGATTTTCATTTCCCTCTTTATTCTACTAACCAATTTTTGGGTAAACTCATCATAAATTTAATAAAAACGTACATAAGCTGCGCTTCTTAGACAAAGAACGAAAACATGTTTTTATAGCAAAATATAAAGATGTAAAAATGTATAAATTTTACTAAAACACACTTATAAAGGAAACACATTTTTCCAGTGTAAATTTAATAACGAGTCAATTTTACGTTATCCTCACGCCACTCCTTCCCAAGCTGCGCTCTAACCAACTCCGGCAAATCATCAAACATATACTCTGACTCAGTTTTGCCTGGACCTAGCCAAACAATCCCCAAAACCATTGTAAGTATAAACCAAAAAAACCAGATCCATCAAACCGCAACTGCACACACGGATTTGAATTACGCTTATGATGTATTAAAAAAGCGAGCGCAACATGTTTTCTCAATGTACACTAGGAACTAGGGTTCCGCGTCAATTTCATAGTCTTGGCCAGATGGAAATAAAATTCCCTAGGTCTCAGCTCTTTGAACTCCTCTGTTTTTTGTACAATGTGTTTCCTTATGTCTAAGCATAAATGGCACTTGGAAATGTATCCTTCCCCACGTTCAGTGTATCCGAACTCTTCAACACCGAGATTGTAGAGCTTTTCTAAATCGGTTACCAAGCACTCCAGGATAGGGTGTTCTTCTAGGTCTATTCCTTCACAGATTGAGTCCAGTTCCCTTGCATCCCCAAGTGAGAGGCCTCCGCAGTAGCCGGTCATATAGTTGCAGTAGTTATCAATATGGGCGTGCCAATCGCGGGTCAAACTATCCCTGCAGGACTCTCCAAAGAAATGCCGGGCGGGAAACCTGCGGAACAAGTATCCCAAGCTATAGGCCGCCCTACCCATGGGAATAAGCTCTACAAATCTCAAACTATCTACACTTGCCCTCCGCAAATATTCCTCAAATGGCAACCTACCCTTAATGCTGAGCCACTCGAACTGGCGGCGGAAAAACTCCTGGTAAACAATAACGTTCCCACCAAAAATTTCCATGCCCACTTTTATGGCTCTGGCAGTTCTCTCAAAAGGCACCTGCTCCAGAATGAAGGGATTTACACTCACGAGCACCCCGTCGAGCCCAACCTTTCTCAAACGCATAAACTTTTCCCTCACATCCCCGTCGTCGGAACACCAAAAAGAGTTAGTTTCCACAAAAATGGAGGGAATCCCGAAGCGCTCAGCCATCTCCACCCCCTCAACAAGAAGCTCAAAATTCAGAAACGGCTCCCCACCAGTAAAATGCAAACCATAGTTAATTCCAACCCTATCTGGACCCATAGGACTGGATAGAATCGAGGAAGCAAGCTGAACCAAAACCGTTTCCAACTCCCTTTTGGAGATCCAATCAGCATTCCAGGCGGGAGAGCAGGCATACATGCAATGCTTACACTCACTAGAACACTTATAGGAGAGAAATATACCCGCAGAAACAGGTTTGGACAGCAAAAGTTTCATTACACAGCCCTCCAGAAAAATATGCTCCACACAAATCTTCACCTTTCTAATATGAAAAGGCGCACTAGCAATACTTTGGTAGATGTATTCAGTCACACAAAATTATAAATCATTCACACTTCTTCTAATGAGCTATCATCAGGACGCCCTAAAAACCAATCATCTATTATTCTAGGTGGATTATCATCTAACTAAAAGATATCTTTTTACTAAAAATTGTTTCTACATCAACGCACTTAGGCTTAAAGAGAAGCCAATTGTGTTCCCTTCCTTGTCGACTTTTCCATTACTGCGTCGTTTTAGGTTTCGAGTAACCCTCCTTTTGCTTAAATATGACCTCTAAATAATCTCCCTCCTTGGCATACCAACTTTTCATTTACTTTTTTTATCTCTCTTCCTAATATATCCTTTTTTACTGAGACATTTTCTTCCTCATATAATAGGTGACGATCTGAAGTCCGATGGTATTTTGCTTTGGGAACGAGAATTGTTTCATTTTTCGATTATTTAAATGGTGGTATGTCAACTGGCAAGCCAACTCTCATGAAGAATCTTGCAAAAGCTTGGGATAAGTGTTCTCGGTATGGTGGCAACAAGCGTAGTCTTTTTCCCCTCCTTTTGGCCAAGTCTATGAGGAAATTGAAGGGAACGCTATAAACGCTTCTAAAGTCAACAACTAAATACTCTGTTTCAAATCCTTTTATGTCACTCTTGTTCAATAGGTGGTATCCTGGAACATTTCCTTGTCTTAAAGCCTCTTTTCCCCTTCTACTTCTGAAGAAATCACTTCTATTCTCGAATTCACTTAGGGGCCAAACAGGACAGACTAAAACCAAATCCAGCTTTCTTTGTACAAGATCACAAGATTGACTCATAATAACAACATCATATTTAATAATTTCAACATCTAGCTCATCAGATATTTCTGAGGGGGGCATTACAACGGGGCATTCTTTGATAAAATCTCCCTGCATAAGGTCCTCCTTACCGTTTACGATATCATACCAAGGATATTCCTTTGTCAATAAATTCCCTCCGGCTCTGAAACATGCGGCGTTGCCTTTCTGACGTTCTTTACCCTCACCTTCGCAGTTCCACGTTTTAAAGGAGGCATTCTCACGAAGATATTAAATTCTAGTTCCTCTCCGGGGAAACGCTCAATAGCTTCACGCTCAAAGGTCTCACTTATTACTTCAATCCGTGGCATGACGGACGACAGGTCAATTTCAAATAAGGGCATTAATGCCTTGTGAGAAATAGGTATTTTGAGTGATTTCTTCCTTGCCGAATTAATTAGTAACTCACTGAGTATTTCTCCAATGTCCATTTCTAGTCCCGCGCTGGGAGTTGAGGAACTCTGAGGGGTATAGTTTTGACTTGTGGTTTCCTGCCATACTGGCGGATACATTATTTATTCAAACCTCCTTAATAACTCTCCTTCTATTATCTTAAAAAACCAATCATCCGTCAAACTATGGGCTTTTTCCACCCACCCAATAATTTCTTCTTTACTATTTGAAACATCTCCTTTGACTGATTGAACTATCGTTTCCCAAATGAAGGCATCTGCATCCCTTCTTTTCCCACGTGCAAATCTTAGACGCACCGCCCCACGGGGATTAGCTGAAGGGAAAGAGAATCTTAAATCAATATTCTCAGGAAATTCTCTGACCCCAGTATCTTCAAACAACTTTCTATGCATGACTATACCTATCTTCATCTTCTCTTTCAAGAACTTGAAAATATCATTTTTTTCAAAGTCAAAATCAATAGCATCAATATAACGCAATAACAATCCTTCAATACTTAAATTCTTTGAATCAGGATGAGCCTCAAAAAGGGCGTCCAACAAGTGAGAAATTCTCCATTTAAAATTCTCCCAAACATACCCCTCTGTGTCATTCAAGGTAACAACCCCCGGACCCAGCTGAATAAGTGGCCATCCATTTTCACTTTTCCTGAACCGGTGCTTAACAATGTATCCCGAAATTTCATCCGGAATAGTTGCAGTAGGCAACTCTTCATGAAAAGGATACTCATCTTTAACTCTATCATACAAACTGCCAATTAGGATTTTATAATGTGGATCCAACTTTAAGCCCGGAGCCTGTTCCTGCAACTCCCACCTCAACTCAAATATAGCCTCTAAAAGAGGCTTGTTCCTCAAGATTTTTCTGGCCATACAGTAACCTCCACATCGCCTCTAAGAAACTCCGACTAATAAAACAACAGTAATATGCAAAATTCGGCGACTGAGCACGAATATGCGCCACAAACTTGGTTTTAAACGCATACCCAAAATTTCTGAAAAGTTAACCATTATTACTACCCACTTAACAGTATAAGTAATACCGAATTTTTACTTAAATCTTTCACAGCGAAATCCAGCCCAATAGGAGAAAATACAAAAATGCCTTTTCACACCCTTCAGTCTAAGTTAAAAGCACGCACCACCCATGTCAAACAATACAACATATTTGCTATTATCATCCACCACCATCACCTACCATTAAATCGATTTGAGAGCCCCAATCAAACCTTCAACCGATTTATAAATTCCCTTCATTGGAACCTCCAGCATCAAATTTACATCCTCCAACCTTGAAAAAGTTCGATGATCCGACTTTAACCCAACAATAGGCTTACCCAAAGCAGCCGCAAACCCAATCTCAAAGGCGACGCCACAATCCACATCCACCCCATCCAGCACCGCAACCACCACATCACACCCCTTAAGAGCAGTTATATCCTCTTCGTATATTTGCCGCTTCTCATCCAAAGTGCCATCCCTAACGAATAATGATTCCTGGGGCATCCAAACACTAAACCCGGCTTCCCGAAGTTTACCAGCGACCTTCCCATTAAAATCACGTTCCGCCTCACTAAATAACGGCGCAGCCAAATAAATCCGCATCCAAAATCCTCCTCAAATTCGCCTAAGCAAAAATTATATTTTTTTGAGAATCAACCAACATAACCTCTTAAAAAACGATATAAAAAACATAGTGCTACCCTAACAAGAGCCCTCAAAAAAATAGAGCCAGACCACAATCATAATACTAAACCCTCTTTTCTACTCGTAAAAAACGAGGTTCAAGAATGAAGAATGGATAAGAAGGAAGTGGGCAACATATTATCTTTGACCCAAAAACCTACAAACATATATAACGTTTAGTGTACCCTTTATTTTTTCGGGGACCTCCACAAGCATATATAATATTTCACAGGCAATCCGCTCAAGCGCCATTCCGTAACTACTTCCTTTTGCTTTAATGATGCAAGTGCTTTCTCAACCACCGCTATGTCTAATCCTAAATCTTTACTAATCTCTGCGGCGTAAACGTGCTCATATGGTCTATCTGTGAGGTATTCCACAATTTGTCTCTCAATTTCTTGTAATGTTCGAATAACTTTTCCATGATACCTTTTTACCTTTTTACGGTACTCCTTTTTTTCTTTTTCAAGTCGAGCCTTCTCCTCCTGCACCATTCGCTCAGCTTCATCGCTTGGTATCCTTCTATATTCTCCAGTATGCGTCGGCTGAAAAATATCATTATCTGTTACGAACCTAAAATCATAATAAGTACCGCACAGAGGGCACCGCCGCAAATCATGTGATTCATCGAACCACTGAACCATTTCCAATTCGCGGAATGCATCTGGAAAATGTTCATCCTCATCAAAATCAACAAGCAGAGCTTCACCTAACCTCTCACATATCGGACAAGAAACAGTTTTCTTCATATGATTATTATCGCTAATTACCTTATTATCCATTATCCCAGAGAAATTCAAAAAAGAATCATAAATAACAATCGTAAGATGAAAAACTCGGCCAATCATGCTTCCTTAGCAATTTTCTCATTGAAATTACACTCATCCTCACTAAATAAAGGCGCAGCCAAATAAATCCGCATCCAAAATCTTCCTTTAACTTTATAACCTCAGCAAGGGCCGTATTCCAAGAATTAATTATCTTAGGATATTTTTAAAACATTTAACCATAAATTTAACGTTGTCATACCCAACATAAAGTTATTAAAAAATAGAACCAAACCCAACCCAATAG
>CAZECW010000014.1:0-5268 GCA_964510585.1 uncultured archaeon
TCGAAACAGTCTCTAATGGTTTGGCGTGAATTATGGAAAGGAACCACAACAGAGACTTCAACTTTTTTACTACTCGACAAGTTTATCTCCTTCAATTAATTTGAAGTGAAAACATCAAAATTTAAAGATTAGCTCAAACAAATCCTTAGTCCTTCTTTAATTTTTTCTAAACTGTACTTTTGAGATATGTTTTTATTCCGTTGACCACAAACTTGGCGTCTTCAATGACTATTATGGCCTTTTCTCTCGTGTAATAGTCCATGGGGGTCACCCATTTACCAGCCAGCTTTAGGGGATACCGTGTGTAGACGACTTCTCTCTGTATGTTTTTTCCTTTTTCAATCAATTGTAAGTACTTGTTTTCTCTTAATAATTCTGGTTTTGTTTTCCTCAGAACCGCAGCTAAGCCGCTGATTGCTCGGTGATTTTTCGCTTCGTTGCCACCGAGTTTGAGGATCATTGCGTTCGCCGCGCTTTCAACAGCCATCGAAGAGTGGAAGACTGCAGCGTCATACTCTCCAGTCTCGAAGCGTTTTTCCGCCCTCAAAAGATTCACCTCGGCAATCTTCAATAACACATTTACCTTACTCTCAACCATATTCCCTCTTCCACCAAGTAATCATGGCTAGACTTAATCTGCTCAACCCTATCGTGTAATATCTTACCAATCTTTCCGGTTTTATCAATTAAGACTTCGTAGCCCTCTGCGATGCCGTAAATGATTCCACCTTCATATGAGTAAATATTATCTAAGAAATCTTCTTCCGTGAGGATAAGTGGCTCGATGGGTATGTGGTACTTATATTCTAACATCGAAATTTTTAGCATGGTTCCTTTTTTCGTCACATTGTATGGTTCACTGACAACAATTATTATGTCTAAATCGCTGTTTTCACAAGCGTTTCTCTGAGCCACACTGCCGAAGAGAATTACCGCCTTCACAAATGGTAAATTTGCAACTATACATGCTATTCGCTTAGCTTGAGAAATCATATATAAACTGAGTTCATAGGTAGAAATGGGAATTTCTTTTCTTAAACTGTACCACCTGCCACTCTTCTCTAAAACTCCCTTTTCTTTTAATTCTCCAAGTTTAATGGCCAGCCACCTATCACTCAACTCAGTTTCCTCCTTTAATTCACTGTAAGTATGTTTACCATGCTTTAAAGTCAACACAATTCGACCCTCAGAAGTTAAGGAAACCAAATCCACTCCATGTAACCTCCTTTAAGTAATTAAGGGAAACAAGAGAAATAAAAAACTTTACTAAGTAAAGCAATTAACTAATTGTAGAATAGGATTGTTGGGTTCAATTAATTTTTAACCTCCGGTCTCCTTCTCTGCATATAAAAATTATAATTATTTCTTCGTTTCGTTTACTTCGACTAATTTTTGTTCAGCAAATTTTCCCCGCCTACTTTGGCAAACAACATAATGACCACAAAAAAAGGTAGGAGAGCTGGTGCTTCATATTGACGTCTGGTGACGTATCACAAATAGAAGCTTAGTCTAAACATATGGATAAATAGACTGTGGAATCGATTAATTATGCATTCTGCGCCATGCTGTCTTATTGTAGTGATTGCAGGGCTACTGTTGTTTCTGGGTTTCGGGAAGGTTTATAAATTTTGTTAATTATTAACAAATCATGGGAGGCGTTTCTATCCACGCGAAAATTGCCGAGGAAAGTTTTATGGGGGCTGTCGATGAACTTGAAAAAGGGAGATACTCGAATGTCGGTCTTCTATGTCTGAGGGCTTTAGAGCAGATGATTGAGGCTTGTGTCTCCAAGGAGGAGCTGCACTTTCATGAGAACCCGAGAACCGCACATAAGAATCGTCGCGATTGGCTTAGGAAGCATCACCCGGACCTAACGCTGTACTGGGATCAGCTTTGGGGAATATATGGAGCTTTGGGTTATGGAGGCATAGATGGTGGAAGAGCCAAACAGGCTCTGGAAATTCTTAGGTTGTGTCTGAGAGAGTTGGGTAGGAGGGAGAGTGTTGCAATTGGGGGTCTATGAGGAAGTTTTGCGTGTTGTCAACCGGATGAAAAATGTTGAGGGAATTGTGGGTTTGTTTCTTTATGGGAGTTTCGCGCGGGGGGATTATGATGAGGGTAGTGATGTGGATCTTCTCGTAATCTTTAAGGATGGGAGAACACTCAGGGAGGGATTGGAAAAGATTTATGGAGTAACAGCTGAGACGGACCTTTTCATCCAAGCGGTAGTATTGACACTGGACGAGTTTAGAAATTCACCATTGTTCAAGACTGTGCTTCGAGAGGGGAAAGTATTTTATGCTGGGCCTGAGTTTGGGTGGATTCTTAATCATGTGTTTAAACCGTACACGCTTATAACGTATAGTACTTCGAATCTGGGTAAGAGCGAGAGGGTGTTGTTTGCTCAGGAGATGAGAGGGAGGCGGACTGGCAAATATGTATATCAGGGGCTTCTAAAGGAGTGTGGTGGTTTCAAGGTGGGGAGGGGTGTTGTGATGGCCCCATTGGAGAACCTAGAGAAAATAAAAGGTTACCTTGAGAAGAGAAAAATTGACTACACGCTTAGATATGTTTGGATCTAATTTTTGTGCTCACTCGATGTATACTAAATTTACGCCTATCTTTTTTGCTACTTTCCCCTGTGTTTTATCACTTGTGATTAACCTGGCGGTCAGAGCCTTTGCCTGTGCCAGAAATAGACTGTCATAAATGGGGATGTTATACTCTATGGAAATTTTTAAAGCCTTCTTGAGGTATTTCTTGCTTGGTTCTAAAATTATTACTTCCTCATCTGCAATTTTTATCATGTACTCGTAGAGCTCGAGAGCCTGTTCTACTGTTATTAACCTGTATTTTTCAACGTATTTCCATATTGCATTAGTTCCTTCTAGGATAAGCATGTCTACTGCGTGGGGTTTTAAGCTTGGATTTAGGTAGGGAACTAGTTTTTCCCAGTTTTCTTCTTTCACTAAAAATTTTGAAAGGGCTGAAGAGTCAATGACTATCACGGTCTTCTCTCACCAGTTTTTGTGCGGTTCCTTTTGGTGCCGCTGGGAGGCTTTGTATATAAGCTACAGCTTCCTGCAGGACTTTTCTTTTCTTATATTCCTCGATTTTACTTTTTATGAATTCCCTTATTTCCTCGCTCCAGTTAATCTTGTCCTTCAATTTATCCATTTCGTTTTTAATTTCTGGCGGGATGCGAATGCTGAAAACACTCAAGTAATTCACCAAAAAACTATTTAGTATTACAAATTATAAAATTTTCGTACTACAAAATAAGGCTTCACAGTCTCCCCAATATACGAATCTCATTTCTTCAACCTTTTAGTGCACCAGTTTGTAACGAAAAAAGAGATGGTCGAGGAGACGCCAAAAATATTGTTCTCGGCTAATTAACGTCTCCATTTGGTACTAATAAAAAGGGGAGGTGGAAACAAAAAATATTTTCACTGGGGGGCTGGCGCACCTAGACTTCTTGATCTCGGGTCGACTAAAACTGCTTATAAGCCCATATTTCGTTGATTCTTAAGGCTATTCAAATAAAATGATTGTCTCCTCTTAAAATATGTTCGGCGAGGTTGTTGTGTTTTTTCTGGTTCAATAAGGCTGTTTCCCTCAAAGAGGGAAGCTTGATGATAGAGGCCTTAGCGAAACCCCATCAGAGGTTCATCAAATCTGTGAAAAAATAGGTTGTAAAATGTTTGTCGTAGCTTTGGAGAGGTGTTTCACAGGGTGAATGTTACGTAGTATAGCCATTTTTCTAGGAAGGTGAGTATTGCTAGTGGTATTTGGGCTATTAGGGGAATTAGGGCTTTCAATGTGCTGGTTTTTTTGGAGGGGTTGAATGTGTATAGTGTGAGGCTGGGATAGTTGATGGTGATTTCCATGGTTTTTGCCAGTTCTTGGACGTCGCCTAGTTTTTTGTCGATTTCGCCGAGGTGTTTTAGTATGTCTTGGGGTTTCTTTTCTTTTATTGCTTTTAGGAGATTGGTGGTGATGGTTTTGGCTTTGTTTAGGGGTTCTTTTTCGTTTTGTAGGAGGGCTAGATATAGTGTGGTTAGGGGAGGTTCTAGGTTGAATTCTTCTAGTTCTCTTATGGTTTTTGATAGGGCGTGGTTTAGTAGGATGTATAGCATGAAGTGTAGTTGTTCTATTTTTTTGATGTCTTCTTTTGTGTATCCTTCTTTTATGCTGTTTATTATGTTTAGGCAGGCTTGGCTTAGTGTTTCCTCACTGTCAAGCAGTGGTTGGATAAGGTATAGTATTCCAAGGGCGGAGATTAACATTATGGCTATTCTCTTTAGTGTTAGGAATATTGTGGCGTATTGTTGGAGCATGTTGTACCATATTAGTATTGTTAGGGCTGCGAGTGCGATTAGGACTAGGTACTGTAGGATTAGGGCGGTTGAAGCGATTTTCTTGCTGCTCCTCCACTTCTGGATTATTTTTGTGCTGTTCGTTTCCTCCTGGGATTCTTTTAGGATGATTCTGGTTAGGGTTTGGGAGATTTTTATGCAAACTAGTGCCGAAGCAAATAGTACAGCAGTGAAAATTAGCGCTTTGACTGCGAATTCCCTTAGAAATATTATGTTCTGATTTATGAAGAATGAGTACCACTTCCCATCGTAGGGATTGTAGGCGAGTGTCCACAGAAAGTGGGGATAAAATGCATAGTTGGTTGCAGGATAGAATAATATGAATGCAACTATAAGCGCAAATAGACTCGCATATTTTGGCTCCTCTGCGAATCTCCTGAGGAAGGAGGATATTGGATGCATGCTTGTTGCTTTGTCCTAGCGTGATAATAAATTTTACGTTCTCCCAACCAGTCTTCTCTTGTGGAGAATAATTATTATTCTTACATGTTTTTCCAGAAAAAGGGGTTGGAAGAGTTTGAAACGTGTTATGTAGTATTTGGATCATTGTGTTTTTATGGTGAGAGGGGGACGAGGGTGAATTTTGGTTGTCTGATTTTTGGTTATTTGCCTTTTTCTTTCCACATTTTTTATGGTTTGATTGATTGAGTGTTTTGCTGTGTTTTTAGTTTAGGTTACAATGTGTAGGAGGGGATGTTGGGTTTAGTTTGGGGTGTTTTGTTTTTTGGTTGTTGTGATGCTTGTATGAAAATTGGAGGCTTTTGTGGCAGATTCATCTTTATAGAGCGTTTCGTCCATAAACTAGGGGGGATGGTACTATTTTAGTCATGGGTGGGATAATTTAAGTGTGGAAGACGCCGAGAAGAATGGGAGGGGACTGTTTTTTATG
>CAZECW010000015.1:0-3427 GCA_964510585.1 uncultured archaeon
ATGTTTCTTGGTGTAATCTATTAGGCCCGCCAGAGCTTTACCAGTATATGTAGTTTCCAGTTGGATGCCCTCATACTTCTTCATAAGTTCAATCGCCGCCAATCCCTCTTGAGTCACCGCACCATACTCCGCCCCAGCATAATCATCAAGAACAGTCACGCCCTTAAAGCTCGGTTCAGGAACACCCCCAAGATGTTCCTTAATAAGCGCATAGGACTCCCTGGCATAGGTAGCCACCAAATCCGCGTTGGCAAATTCCTTAGCAGTCACCCGAACCCCCATCACCTTTGAATGCAGCCCACAAAGCCTAATTCCTAACTCTAAACCTGCCTGCGTCCCCAAACTGCCCGCAGCCACAAAAATCAACTCTGGCTCAGGTATCAAACCCTCATCCACCTGCTTCTTAAGCTCCAACGCTGCCTCCACATATCCCAATATTCCAAGTGGAGATGTTCCACCGGGTCCGATATTGTAAATTTTGTCTTGGTCGGGTAGCTTATTGTAATCAAAATCATTCATGTGGATCAGTCGGGCACCTAGCGATTGGAACAATAGAAGTTGCCTCTGAACATGCGCTGTGATGGGCTGATCCCACAAAACCAGTATTGTTTCCAAACCATATTTCTTAGCGAAAAGTAATGTAGCTAAGCAGTGGTTTGAGCCGGTTCCCCCATAAGTAATTACCTTGGTTTTTTTCTGCTGGAGTGCCTCAGCAAGCACAAATTCAAGCTTACGAGGCTTATTACCACCATAAATATCGCTAGTTTTATCATCTCTCTTAACCCACAATTCGTTCAAACCCAATTTTTTACCCAATTTCCTAAGTTTCTGAACTGGGGTCATCCGAGTTAAAGGCATCCAAGGAATATGATCCTTCAATTCGGGAAATTCTTGAAATAGAAGGGGGAGTTTTCTGGCCTTACTCAATGTTACCATCTCACCATTTAGTCATTTCTAGATATTTTATTCTTTTAAGCTTATAATAGTATCTAAAACATAAACTTCCATAATCAAGAACTATCACCTTTCCTCTAAACTCAGAAATTTTGTAGAGGAGGGTAATAGAAGCCTACGATTTCTACAAATAGAATATTGGGGAAAAATTAAACTTTTCAGGAAATTTTTTTATAGAAGTTCCAATAAATATAACATACTTCTAAAATAAAAGAAAATAATTCAAATTTTGGAGAGGGCTTTTTATGGCTGACGAATGGAGATTCATACTAGATGTGGAAGGAACAGCGGCGAAGCCGCTAACAGCTTCGATGTCTCTTCTCTCCTCAAGAGCCGCAAACAAAACACCGAACACAGCATTGGTCATGTATTGGCCAAAGCCTGCAATCACCTTCGGGTATTTCCAAGATGCAGATACTGACTTTGACTGGGAACTAGCAAAAAAGCATAATATTGAAGTTTGCAGGAGACTTGAGGGTATGGGTGGGGGAACTATTTTCCTTGATCCTCATGGTTTCATGGGTTTAGCTATGACTGTGGATAAGGCCACCTATCCCACTATGAATGATGCATTCCGCAGGACTGGGGAGGCCCTTACAGAAGTTTACAAGATGTTGGGTGTTGAGGATGCCAAGTATTATCCTCCGGATGATGTGAGGGCTGAAGGCAGCGGAAGAAAGTTAGGGGCGGTCGGTATAACTGAGCTTTTTGGGTACTACCTTGTAAACTCATCTAATATGCCCGGATACATAACTTCAGACATCATAGTTAAAGTGGGTAAAATTCCCCCAGAGAAATTTAAGGATAAGAAGTTAAAGACCTTCGAGGAGTATCAAGGTGGTGTGGAGGCTGAAACCGGATACTGCCCTAATCCCTACGAGTTTGCGGGTGCAGTGTATAAAGCGTTTGAAGACGTGCTGGACATAAAATTCAAGCCGGGAACATACATTAAGGATGAATTAGACCAGATGGCGTTACTTAATATGAAGGCTATGTCGGAAGAGCACACCTTTGCCCGCGCCCACAAAAGGAGGTTTGCGGGAGCCCCACCAGATTATAAGATCGCCATTGGAAAGTATAAGGCAAGGAAGCTTGTGGAATCCCGAATACTAGTGGACCCTAAGGGCGTTATTAGGGATATATTTTTCTGTGGTGACTTTTACGCTAAGCCAGTGCCGGTTTTGAAGGAAATGGAGGAGTCCCTTAAGGGTGTATCAATAAATGATGATGAAACTATACTGAATAAGATTAAGGCGGCGTACGAGAAGCCGGGCTGGGAAACGTCACAGATTAGTCCAGAGGACTTTTTGAAGGCTGTAATTGCAGGTAGGGAATCTCTTAAAGCGAGTAAATAATTGGTGTGGTTTTTAGGTCTTCCTTTTCATTATCCTTTTTTATTTTTTTGTTTTTCTTTTATTATTTTGTGTGCTTTGATTAGGGTTTTTCTGGAATTTTCGTAGCTCAGTTTTTTTAGGGCGTCTTCATAGTTTACCCAGTCGCAGTCCACGTGTTCGGGTGAGATTCTAACCTGCCGGGTTTTGGTCTCCGCTAGGTGGAATACGACTTCTTTGTATATGGTTTTTCCCCGCCTTCTGTAGAAATAGCTGATTTTGTTTTCGAATTCGTCATCGAATTTTAAGTCTTGGATTCCGGTTTCTTCTAAAGTTTCTCTCACCATGGTTTCCCTCAGTTTTTCGTTTTTCTCCACGTTTCCCTTAACAAAATCCCAGTGTCCCCTCTCATGCTTCAGTATGAGATATTTGGGTTCACTATGCTCCATTCGGTATATTACCACACCGGCGGAAAATTCCCTAGGCAAGCTTCATCTATCCCTTCTTTTGAGTATTTGATATTTTAGCTATGAAAAATTAATTGATGTACTGATAATAGGTTCTAATTGTTATAAATATTAATGCAGTAAACTATAAGATTTCGACATAGTGCTTTTAAATTTAAGTGTTTCTTCTCTAGGCTCTGGGTTTTTCTGTGGTGTGAATTGGCCGTGTGAAATTTTTGGGTTGACTATAAAGCTTTGGGACGTAGACCCACCATCCCCAACCGTTTCCCCTTTATGAAAGGAGGTGCACTTAAAATCCCTGCTTCCACTCGAAGCCTAATCTTTCACTGAGCACCTCATCAATTTCCAACTTGAAATATAAAAATACACACATAAAACTTATTATGTCTTCTTCTCAATATACGAACTTAATGTTTCTTTTACAAAACCGTTGGCGAGAAAGCCCCCGACTTCAAGTCTTGGGGATGAATCGCCAAAAAAAGTTTATAGGCTGGTGTATTGATAAATTTGTGGTTATCAATAGATGGAATACAGACATTCTCGAAACCAGGTCTATCTCATCAACTACCACCTCGTCTGGTGCCCAAGCGTAGAAAGCCAGTCCTCTTGGGCGGGGTAAAAATGCGGCTGGAGCAAATCCTGAGAGAAGCGGCAAAGGAGAAGGGCGTGGAAATC
>CAZECW010000016.1:0-10698 GCA_964510585.1 uncultured archaeon
GGGATGGAACCTGGTCTGAGATGAGGACTATTAGGGGGGTGTTTCCCAGGCTGTATAGGGTGAATCTTCTCACGTCGAGCAGTTTTACTGCGTATTTGTAGGGCACAGGCTTCCTACGCATAACTGCCTTACCCATAGCATAAGTATAATACTACCCAAAAATAGAAGAATTTTTGGACGTGCTCAATCAGACCACTAATAATAAAAGTAACCTTTTTATAGACTTCAAATAGAATAAAAATACACAACGAAAAACATTGGGAAGGTGGTCTAGAGCTACCCACTAGCGGAAAACTTGGTATGATTCCTGACTTGGGCTCAGGAGGTCAAACACATAACCTTATGTGTTCCTTAAAGGGGTTCAAATCCTCTCCTTCCCACCAATTAGAAATTTAATTTTTCGATTCAATTTTTCTGTTCGTGGTTGAAATGTTGGTTATTGATGGTGAGGTTCGGGTTAGGTTTCCTGACTTGAATGCAAAAGTTGCTGTTGTGGATGGGGTTCGGGTGAAGGGGGAGGATGCCGGGCTTGAGGAGTTTAAAGGGAAGGTTTTTGCAGAGGTAAGGATGAGGTATGATCTTGATGGTTTGAAAAATGATGAGAGGATGCGCAAGTACCGGGACTTTTTTTGGAGGATTGGAATAGATCCCACGAAAATTCGTCCTGCTTCCGAGGCTTTGATTAGGAGGGTTCTTCAGGGGAAGCCTCTTCCGAAAATAAATTCTGCTGTTGATGCTTATAATCTGGCTTCGATGATTAGTGGTGTGCCTCTAGCGGCGTTTGATATGGATACTATTGTTGGTAAGTTGTATATGAGGTTTTCTAGGAGAGGTGAATTGTTTTTGGGTATAGGCATGGAGGCTCCTAAGAGCCTTAATGGCGGGGAGATAGTGGTTTCTGATGATGTTAAGCTTGTGGCAATTTATCCTTATAGGGATTCTAAGGACACCAAAATAACTCTGAAAACAAAGAAAATAATTGTTATGGCATGTGGAGTTCCTGGGATAAGCGATAATGATTTAGATCAGGCTCTGGGATATGCTGTTGAATATATTCGGAGATTCTGTTAAGAAAAATAGTTATATTAAGAATTCGTAATTAACATGGTGAATTCTCTATGAAGGTAACCGCCCTTGTAGGAAGTCCTAGGAAGAGGGGTAATACTGACGTGCTGATTGATAAAATTCTTGAGGGGGCGAGCCAAGTTGGAGCTCTTACTAGTAAACTCTACCTGTATGATTTGACACTATTGCCGTGTGCGGATTGTAGAAAATGTTACAAGACTTTGGAATGCGCAGAAAATGATGATATGCAAAAGGTTTACAAAGAGTTAGAGAGTGGCGATGTAATAGTGTTTGGTACACCTCTCTATTGGAATACTATGACTGCCAAGATGAAACTGCTGGTTGATCGGCTTAGGCCCTATACCTTGAATAATAAACTTAGAGGGAAGAAGGCTGTTCTAGTTGTTCCAAGCGATGAAGGAGAAGAAGCTTGCGTAGATTTAATAAAACTTTTCGCCAGTATTATAGATACCTTAGGAATGCAATTTGTACATATTCTTTGTGTAAAGGCACACGAGAAAGGTGAAGTGAAAAACCAACCCCAATCGCTTGAAAAAGCTTACAAGATTGGAGAGTCGATTGGCAAATAATTCCCATACCTTTTTTTAAACTAATTAAACAATCTAGGATTTTTGTGATTAGTATTTTTTGCTCCATTAAGTAGTTTCATATTCTAATTTAAATGGGGGGCTTTTGAGGGGCAAAAATATTGTTCTTTGCTCCGGTAGAGATCGAAGAAGCTTTTTGGACTGTGGGAATTATGAATGTAAAAAGTTTCCTAATGTTGCTTTTAAGTAGAATGAGGTTCAAGGGACAGCGTGTCCAGAAGGGATAGAAATTTAACATATGGAAATGTTTGGTCAAGAATTGTAAAGTTTTAGGGTTTTAGGGATAGAATATACTGGATTTGGGTAGTCTCTGATCTTTGTCTTTTTTGGATGGCATGGGAGAGATGCGGAGTTTTTGAGATATTACTATACTTTAAATTCAGTGTGTACAAAATGAAAAATGTATGCAATAGGTGGTGATTGGAATTGACGAGCTTCGAAAAATTATTCACTCGTTTGAAGGAGGTTCTTGAGGATCAGAATCTTTACGAGATTTGGCCTGATTTTGAGAGTAAATTTGATGAGAATGAATATTTTCGGATAGAGATTGGCGAAAATTTGCCTGTTTTGATGATTCACTGCGCTTCCTGTGAGGGGCCACACAGCTCCTAGCTAGGCTGGGTCAGTCGATCCGAGACATCCTCGGTGTAGGGAGTGCATTGAGTATAGAGAAGAAAAGGCTAAAAAGGAGTATCAAAATAAGTATGGGTTATTGGACCCTTGGAAGGCCGTAGCTTTGTGCAGAATTTACGAGTTTCCAATAAAGGTATAATAAAAATATATTTGTGCGTCCCTTTTAGAGCAAGAACTTAAATGTGGATATGTAAACTGCACCACATCTTAGGGATAAATCCTTATTTTATGAATGGAAAGGTGGTCAGTTACTTTTCTGTCTTTTGCTCTAAGATGTATTTGTCGTATACTTGTCTTATCCTATCCGCTAATGGTCCTTCTCCTTCGACTCCGTCTTCGGTTACTCTCACCTTCTTTAGGACAAGTATTATCCGGCTATCTTCAAAAAATTCTACTTCGCCTGGGGGGAAAATTTTTTGTAGCTCATGGTAGAGCCCCTTTATGTCAAATGGTTCCTCGGCTTTTACTATTTCATTTATTTTCTCGCCCCGTATGAATATGCGATGATAGAAGTTTCCTTGGTTATCTTTAGCTTCCGCTAGGACTATGCTGAGAGTATTTCTATCAAACCCTTTAAGTATGCCTGTGTAAGATTTTCCAATATCTGTGTTAACTTCAATACGTGATCCAAGAAGAGCTGAGAGCTCCTTGAAAAATTCACCTATTGCAATGCTGCTCAATTATACATCCTCCATAACTATTTTTGATCTGCTAAGTTAAGAGTTAATACATATTAGACTATAAATTAATTTGGATTATGTATAAAAAAGTCTTTGGTGTGTTTCTGTTTCATCAGTTTATTTCGACTAGCTGGCACCCTGACTATGGGTTAACGTTTTCTTCTGATAAGAGTCTTTTAAGAAGCTTTTTTGGGGAAAAGAGGAGAAAATAGGGTGTAGGGAAGAATCATTTGTAAAATGAATCCTCTAGTTGGAGAGGTTCCCCGTTATGCCATTAATTCTAGAAAGTCTATTTTTTGGATTTAGTAACTATGCTAAATTGGGTTCTGAAAAGTAAGTTTTATGCATAAAAAGCTTGTATTAACTGAATCGTATTAGTAATTATGAAAATGTTTTTCATGGGAAGGTTCATATGCTAACGTGGTTCAGATAAAGTATGAAAAAAGCTATTTCATGGGAACCCGTATACGCTTACGCGTTTCAGACAAATTATGAAATAAGTTTTTCATGGGAACCCGTATACGCTTAAAGCGTCTTAGACAAAGTATGAAAAATGTTTTTCATGGTAAACCACCATACGCTTACGCGTTTTAGACAAATTATGAAAAATGTTTTTCATGGGAATATGGGTGAGGAAATTGGGGTTAACTTTTAAAACCCGAATTTTGTAACGTATCTAACTGTTAAAGAGCAAAATGTTTTTATACGTATCTTAATTTGGTAATAACTCACATAAAATAAAGTTTATAGGACGTGTGCAGATGCCCAACTTTGGATATTCAGTGTTTGGACTGGATCCTGCGCGTACTGCGAAGGCCAGTGGGCGTGATCTTAGAATTTCACCAAAACATGCACGTGAGATTTGTCATAGTATAAAAGGAAAGATGCTATACGAAGCCAAGGAGTTTCTAGAAGCCGTCATAGACATGAAGCAGATGGTTCCCTATAAGAGGCATAATAAACTTAGAGCGCACCATAAGGGTCTTCACAAATGGCATAGTGGTGGCTATCCGGTAAAGGCAGCTCGCGCCATATTAAAAGTTCTTGATAATGTTGAGGCTACCGCTACCTACAAAGGTATGGATGCTGATAGTTTACGCATAATTCATGCAGCAGCCCAACGTGGACGCATAATTAAGCGGGCTATGCCGCGTGCTTTTGGAAGATCCTCAGCAAAATATAGAAATTTAACCCATGTGGAAATTGTTGTCGAAGAAGAAAGGATATCTGCGGAGTAAAGAAACGGAAGGAGTGTATAAATGCCAGCAAAGGATCAATTTATTGAAAAGGGAATAAGAAGGGCCGAAATAGATGACTATTTAGCTGAGGAGCTCAAGAAGGCAGGTTACGAAAAGGTTGATATCCAAAAAACCGCACTTGGAACTAGAGTAATAATTTATGCAGCGCGCCCAGGTTTAGTTATTGGAAAAAGGGGACGCACTGTGAGGGATCTTACTGAAGCTTTGGAAACTAGATTTGGGCTGGATAATCCCCAGATTGAAGTCAACGAGATTGAAACTCCAGAGCTTAGTGCCCGTGTGATGGCGTCGCGTTTAGCATCTGCACTTGAGAGGGGGATTCACTTTAGGAGGGCTGCGTATTCTATTATGAGGAGAGTTATGGCGGCTGGTGCAAAGGGCGTCGAAATAAAGATTAGTGGAAAACTCACAAGCCAACGTGCAAAATATCAAAAGTTCAGAGACGGATTTGTCTCAAAAACAGGAGAGCCTGCAGTTCAATTCGTCGATGATGCCGTGGCTCACTCTCTGAGTAAGCCGGGAATAACCGGAGTGCATGTTAAGATAATGCTTCCTAATGCGCGCCTCCCTGATGACATAGAAATCTTGGAGCCAGAGTCCCAAGATGTCAGTCTAAAAGAGGAAAAGGAAGGGGGGGAGAAAGAGGAGGCTTAAAGACCACCTAAAATGAAAGTTGGGAGAAGGTTATGCCTATAGTTAGAATAAAGGATATAAGAAAATGGAATATGGAAGAGATGGAAAAAAAATTGGAAGAGTATAGATCAGAGCTATTAGAACAGAGGGCTTTACAAGCCTCAGGCGGGGCTATTGAAAATCCCGGCAGAATTAAAGAAATTAGAAAAACAATAGCAAGAATTCTTACTGTCATTAATGAACGTAAAAAAGGTTCTAAAACAGAAGAATAGCTACTGTTATAAATGTAACACGTTAAACAAAAAAATATGAAACTTACTAGAAATAGAATGAAAATAACTAAGGAAAACATAATATGCCATGAATTAATAGGGTTGCCAGTCAAAGTCACTAAAAGTGCACATAAAGGTTACCTAATAAGCGGAACGGTGATAGATGAAACAAAGAATATGATTATAATTGAAGGTAATGGAATCAAAAAAATTCCGAAAAATGTGTCCACATTTGAATTCACATCCCCCAATGGTGTTAAAGTAGAGGTTGAAGGCAAAGAAATAATCGGACGACCTGAAGATCGCATTAAAAATGTTTATAAAATTAAAAAAATACGCAAATCTTTTAAATAGTCTCGAAAAATTTGTTCACCTGTAAAAGAAACAAATGTTAAACTATTATGTTATTTATGATGCTACAAAAAAGAGAATTCCGAATAGAGAGGAACAATAATGACTAGAAATATTGGAGTCGAAGTTACTCCCCCCAAAACTAAATGTGAGGATAAACTTTGCCCCTTCCACGGGAACTTGCCAGTCCGTGGAAGGATATTTGAGGGCGTAGTCACAAGCAATAAGATGGAAAATACAGCAATAGTTAGACGTGATTATCTTTGGTATGTTAAAAAATATAAGAGATATGAACGTAGACACTCGTTAACTCCTGCTCATAATCCTCCCTGTATCGATGCTCAGGTCGGGGATTTGGTTAAAATTATGGAGTGTCGTCGATTAAGTAAAACAGTAGCATTTGTAATTATAGAAAAAAAGAAGGGAAAATAAATGCCTAAAAGAGGTCGCGGGAAAGTAGGTGCATTATTTATTCCAAAAATGTCCAGAGGACTAAATGTGGGTGCCAAGGTAGCGTGTACCGACAACTCTGGTGCAAAAATAGTGGAGATAGTCTCGGTAATTGGGTATAAGGGGCGACTTAATAGACTGGCTTCCGCAACAGTTGGAGACATGGCAGTGGTTTCGGTAAAGTCTGGAACTCCCGAAATGCGGAGGCAAGTGCTAAGAGCAATAATTGTGAGACAGAAGAAACCTTTCCGTAGACCTAACGGTTACTGGATCCAATTCGAAGATAACGCAGCTGTGATAACTAATCCAGAAGGGCAGCCTAAGGGAACAGAAATTAGAGGACCGATTGCAAAAGAAGCTGCTGAACGTTGGTCACGATTGGCTAGCGTTGCAACAACCATTATTTAAATTTTAGGAAGTAGGACTATGAAATCGACAAAACCCAGAACTCAAAGAAAAAGAATGTATACAGCGCCGTTACATAGGAGAAGAAAAATGATTAGTGCAGCCTTAACTCCGGATTTGAAAGCTAAATACGGGATAAGATCTATGCCTATTCGTAAAGGAGACGAAGTTGTGGTTATAACTGGTTCATTCTCTGGTTTGGAAGGTAAAGTGGAAAAAGTGGACACCAAAAACTACGTTTTACATGTGGAAAATGCCACTGTAGAAAAGGCTGATGGTACCACAGTATTTTATCCCATACATCCTTCTAATGTGATGATTGGCAAACTTAAACTCGACGACAAAAGGCGAAAAGAGATTATTAAGAGAAAAACGGGAGCTGCGGAGGTCGATTAACTTTGGGTAAAATGGGAGAAAGAAAACAGATCAAAAGAATATCTGCGCCAAAAATTTGGCCAATTCCCAGAAAGGAATATAAGTGGACTGTTAAACCTAGGCCTGGCCCACATGGCACTGAAGAGAGTTTACCACTTCTATTACTCATACGCGATATTCTAAAATATAGTTACACCACCCGTGAAACGAAACACATCCTCTCAGAGGGAAACGTTAAAGTCGATGGGGTGGTCAGAACCGACTACAAGTTTCCCGTGGGCTTAATGGATGTCGTCGAAATTTCAAAAGTAAACCAGTTTTATCGTATACTACCCATACCCAGAAAAGGGTTGAAACCCATACCCATCAAAAAAGAGGAAGCCTCCTATAAACTGTGCCAAATAAAAAATAAAGTGTCAGTAAAGGGGGGCCATCTGCAAATAAACTTACATGATGGAAGAAATATTTTATTCCGAATCGAAGATCCTAAAATTTCCCCGAAGGAAATTGTTCCCTATAATACTAAAGATACGTTGAAGATATCTATCCCAAATCAAGAAATATTGGGGCATATTCCTTTCAAGGAGAATAACTTGGCTATAGTCATCGATGGCAAGAATATGGGGTTTTATGGTAAAATTAGGGAAATTATACCGCGTTTCGGGCCTCACGCAAGTGTGGTTTCACTTGAAGCTCCTGACGGTACCATCTTCGAAACCGCTTTGGAGTACGTCTTTCCCATAGGACAAAACGAACCTGAAATCCAACTTGAGGAAAAAGTATTGGAGAGTTGATTCTTTGAGTAGCGAGTCAATCGATAAAGAATACTATCTAAATTATTGGAATGAAAACCCTATGAGAAGACCCCGAATTGAGAAAGTAGTGGTCAATTTCGGCGTCGGTGCAAGCGGGGAAAAACTAGTGAAGGCCATGAATGTATTGGAAAGCTTAACTGGGCAGAAACCGGTTCAAGGCATTTCTAAGAGGACTATTCGTGACTGGGGGATAAGGAAGGGGGAACCCATATCTTGTAAAGTGACTCTTAGAGGAGAAAAGGCTCACGACTTTTTAAGAAGAGCTTTAGAGGTTGTTGAAATGCGGCTTGACCCCGATTCAATAGATGAGCGTGGAAATTTCTCGTTTGGGATTCGGGAACACATAGAGATTCCAGGGGTTCGTTATGATCCGCAACTAGGTATTTTTGGTATGGATGTCTGTGTCACAATGGAGCGCCCCGGGTATAGAATCAGGAGGAGAAGAAAGGCGCGTAAAAGTATACCCCGTTCGCATCAAATTACAAAAGAAGAAACAATAGTTTTTATGGAAGAGGAGTTTGGTGTGTCATTTAAAAAAGAAGTAGAGGAGTGACAATCACTATATGTCAAAGAAAAAATTTGGTAAAGGTAGCCGAAGTTGTAAGGTTTGTGGTACCCATAGGGCAGTTATAAGACGCTATAACTTGTACATCTGCAGAAGATGTTTCAGAGAGAAGGCGGCGAAAATTGGTTTCAAGAAATATAATTAAATATTGAGGTGGGAATCTTGGCTAGGAATGATCCACTTGCTGACGCCCTCTGCAGTATAAATAACAGTGAGAATGTGGGTAAGAGAGAAGTAATTATTAATATCGCTTCTAAACTTATTGGGAATATCCTTAGAGTGATGCAAAAGCATGGATACATAGGGGAGTTTGAATACATAGACGATGGGCGTGCAGGTAAATTTAGAGTGCAATTGCTTGGAAGAATAAACAAGTGTGGAGTAATAAAACCGCGATATCCTGTTAAAAACAAAAACTTCGAAGAAGTTGAGAAACAGTATCTACCCGCCCCAGACTTCGGGGTATTGATAGTTTCAACTCCCTATGGTGTGATATCTCATCACGAGGCAAAAGCTAAAAAAACAGGCGGTAGACTAATAGCGTACGTGTATTAGAGAGAAAATCAAGTGTAGGGTTATTTGGTTTTTGAATCCCTTTCTAGAAAAATTTATACAGGATAACTTTTTCATAATGAACAATCAATATGGAAAAGGGTTAAGTTGTTTTTATGCTCCCTTTAGCTTGTTCTTTCTTTCACATCATAGATGGCAGTTTTCCCTGATGTTTTAGTAATAATTGAGATAGTAAACAGTGTGACAACTTTTTGAATTAAAGTATTTTCCACAGAAGCTCGTCGCCAAGATATTTTCTGTACACGTAGATACCGTCACCGAAAACCCTAGGATCCTTTTTCTTGATTTTGGTTGCTTTTTGAATTCTAGCCGCAGCTTGACCCACCTTTTCTTTGTCTACGCTTTCTAGAATAACATTGTCTCCCTTAATTTGGACATCTACTCCTGAGGGGATCTCTGCTTTTCGGGCGCTTCTTTCACCTAAAAAGTTTTTTATGAGCAGTATCTTTTTAGCTGGGTCGTACTCTACGGATATTGGGAAGTGGGCATATACGATTTTCATTTCGTACCTAAATTTGCGTGTAACCCCCTCTATCATATTTGTTATGTGGCTCTTTAATGTGCCAAGTAGTGACAATTTCTTCTTGTCTGGGTAGTACGTGTCCAAAATAATCCTATTATTCGTTTTAGAAATTCTGATATTTTTGGCATGTGAAAAATCTTTGCTAAGAGAACCCAATGGACCACTTACATCCACAACCATGCCTTTTACTTCGACTTGAACGTTATCCGGAATTTTTACTTCCAGCTTTGAGTAAGCCGTTTTGGCCATATTTTTTCCTTCCTTGGATTTTTATGGAAATCATCTGTGATGATTTTCCTATTATTAACCCAATTGTTGGTTCCTGGCTTTAAGACCGCCGAGTAATTGTAATAATAGACAAAAAGCCTACAACGTTTAAATTAATATTTGTTACGGATAATAAAAGACATTTAAAGTATGGGCTCCTTAGGTTTTCAATAAAAACTTGCATATAGACTTCATTAGAAGTTGACCTTCGAATTTACAGTATTTAGTATTTGTTTAAGATTGATGTTACTTAACTATTCTTTCACTCCACTCCTCAGCCATTCTAATAAGCTCATTTGTTGCGCTTCGATCTAGTTTGGCGCTCCCCTTACCCCTTAATTGTTTTGCAATCTTCGTCATTTCATAAAAGGCAGGATTGGAAGGATAACGGGCTTGCAGTGTATCTCTCACCTCTTCTAGTTTGCTTGCAATGTCTGCCGCAGTTGATCTTTTCTCTAAGGCTTCAATCAGGGGTGAGAACGCGCTTGCAGGGCCTCTCAACCCCGCTCTTGCGTGAACGACAGCGGGTGATGCTACATCTTGCTCAGCTGGAGCTGCGAAGGCTGGCGAAGTAGCTGCAACTCCTGCTGGTATAGATTGAATGGCCTCCTTCAAACTCTTTAGGTCTTCTTGTAAGAGACTTCGTAATTGCTGTGGGACTGCGGCTTGTAGGTTTTGGATGCTTGTTTGTATAGCTTGTATGTTTGCTTGAATACTTGAAATATTATTTTTAACTTCGTTGAAAACAGAGGCTACAACTTTTGCAAAATCATCCATTATACTTTTGAGTGCAGACAGTTCTTCGTAAATTCTCAAGGTATTAACCTTTTCTTCTCCCATGACCGGGCCTCCTAAACTTAGGATATACTCTCTTCAATAAATTCCATTAGGTAAATGGTCTAAACTCCTTTTTCAGGTTTCCTAATGGACTTTGGAAAGAGTAATTTGCTTTATTTATTGATTTCGAAGTATATAAATTGTGTATTTCAGTAACACAGTGTGAGTACTTGAATTGCATATTATCCACATTTGTGGTGAGAAATCGACAGGGGGAACTGTCTCATATCTGATAAGGCTTATGGGAGACACTATGTTCCTCGTTAGTGAATGGGGGTGATTAGGGTTATGCGGTCTAGTCTGAAGGTTCGCTTCCTGTTCTTCAGGTAGCAGTAGGCTTCAACGTACTGTTCCCTACGTCTTCTGCCGAATCTGTGGATTTTGAGA
>CAZECW010000017.1:0-4370 GCA_964510585.1 uncultured archaeon
AGTATATACTTACTATTCCAACAAAGAAAAATCAAAAAATTAAGTACATACAGGCAACTCTTCCTATATTACTCATCAATTAAAACACCATCCTTAACGGACACAGAATGTAGTTCGTGAAACATTTCTCTTGATGAGTAAACCTGCTCCAACTCCCATCCATCAATTTTTTATGAGGATTACATAACGGTTTTTAGCCAGTCAGAGGGTTTGATATGCGATGAAGCAAATCTGTTTCAATCATGAAAGCCTTTTTTCTCCTCTTAGCCCGCGGGGATGATTACCACTCTAGTTTTCCTTTAACCCCTTTTTGAGGGAGGTCATTCTACTCCTTTCATCAATTTTTACCACAGACATAAAATAGATCCTCAAGAATATTATTCCTTCCCAAAAGTGTTAACTTGAGAATGTCAAATTTGCTTTAATGTAAGGTTTTACGGATAACTCTTTTTTGGGGGGTGCGTTCTCTAAAGAGAAGAAGATTAGAACCTCCGTATCTGCACCTCTCCCAGAGGGGCGAAAAATTTTCAGAAAAGCATTTCAATGGAAAATACTAAAAATTATCATGAAGAAGACATATAGGGTGAGAGCGAAGAGATGATTGGTGGGCTGCTAAAAAGGCTGATAAATCAGTTATCCGATGCAAACCCCAAAAAACGAGCACAAGCTGCGTATGAGCTTGGCGAGTATGCTGGTAAGGGTTTCAGGGATGAGTCCGCCCTACCAAAACTGGTAAAATTGCTGGGAGACAAAGACAAAGAAGTAAATGAGAATGCTTCATATGCGCTCGCAGTATATTCTGAGAGAGAGCTTGTGGATAGGTCTGCTCTGCATGAACTGGTGGAACTGCTGGAAGACCAAAACGAAGATGTGTGCAGCTTTGCTGCCTATATCATAGGCTGTTATGCTTTGTGGGGTCACATGGATGAAGATGCTCTGCCAAAGCTTGTGAAACTATTGGGAGGCAAAAATGAAGACGTTTGTGAAAATGCTGCAAGCGTCCTCGCCGTATATGCTGAGAAAGGGCTTGTTTCAGAGGAATCCGTCTATTCCTTGATCAAGCTACTGGATAATGCCAGTGAGGGTGTGCGGAAGGCGGCTGAATGGGCACTCGATAGTATAGCCAGACATTACCATGTGTCGAGAGAGGTTCTCATTGAAACGGTAAGAATGGGAGATTTTAGGCGGATAATGAGCAAAGCGGGAATATCACTTCCAACGGGAGACTTTACCTTCAAAATACTTATGGCTGGAGACGGGAGTGTAGGCAAAACCTCCCTCATAAATCGGTGGATTGATGGTAAATTTTCCACCGATTGCCCTATGACTATTGGCCCCTCCTTTGCGGTTAAGACTTTACATATTGAAGGTAAACCGATTAAGTTGCAGATTTGGGATTTCGGAGGTCAACCGCATTGGTCTGAAATGCGTATGGCATGTTACAAGGGTGCTGTGGGTGCAATGTATGTTTACGATGTATTTCGTATGGAAACCTACGACAATATTCCAAGCTGGTATGAGGAAGTATGGAGGGTTTGTGGAGATATCCCAAGGGTTCTAATTGCAAATAAGGTAGATCTAAAAGATTTGCGTGTGGTTAATAGTGATATGGGTCATATGTTAGCTGAGGAGTTGGGTAATATTCCCTACTTTGAGACCAGCGCTAAGACTGGACAGCAAGTTAATGAAGCCTTTCAGAAAATCGCCGAACTAGTCTATGATTGGGCTAAAAAAAGAACTGATTCTGTTTTTTCCATGCCTTCTTAATAGTATGACAACTTCCCTTGTTAGTCCTACTGGCTATCATTTTAGGTCTTCTCTGCTCCACTCTTCAAAAATTCATCATGTTCCGATTGAAAATTAGAGTTCCAGTTTTTGACTTTTTTAACAATATTATACCTTTATAATATGATAGATTTAATTACAATTGTAGTTGCTAGTCTTGGGGTTAGGCGTCTCTTCAAGGCGAAGTGTTTGTAGAAGAATATAGTCCATAGTTTGTTGGGATTAATTGTTATGGGAAACATTCATACGCTTAAAGCGTCTTAGACAAATTATGAAAAATGTTTTTCATGGCAAATATTTGAATTCTCAGACAATTGGGATAAGCCGATTCTACTAAAGGGTTTAGAGCGGCAGCTCACCGAGTACAAAAACAGGTTCTCTTCAATTGATGACATAAACAAGTTTATATCCAAACTGTTGGCCACCGATTCAAACCTTGAAAAGGGCTTACAACACCGCTACGGACTTCAGCTCCAACAGGCGGCGCGATTGGTTCTTTACACCCACTGGCGCACTGACTCGTAGCTTCTCTGGAAGCCCCACTCCTCAAAAAACAATGTTATTAAGCTCAAATTTTTTTCTTATTCTTGTGGGACGTAGATTCGCAGGGTTTTTTATCTCCTTTTTTGGACTATAAAAAGAAGAACCATTAAACGCACCTTCTGGAGACTGGACCAAGGCGAAAATACATCATCCTAACACCTTAGCTTAATGCCATTGCCCTCAAGAAGGTGGTTGCGTACTCCCTCAGGCTTTTTGAACCCAAAGTATAAATTCAGGTGGAAGAAAATAATTTCTGGAGGAGCCCTCCATAGTTCAAAATTTGTTTGAAGCATAAAAATAAAGCTGTAGATTCCTCCAAATGAACCTTAAAAATTGGCACTATCATTGAAACCCAAAAAGAGAATGAATAGTGACTGGTTATAAGGGAAATTTGTGGAAAACCTCCCACAAATTGTTAAATTGTTAGAGTCAGTCACAATCCTTTTAACAAAGTTTCTGTGGAGTCTTTATGCCTGGAACTGAAAGCGAATCAAGAAGCGAAGCTGTACGGTTTTCTTCCGACTTTGGTTTAAGTTCCGTGGAGGCCAAAAAGAGGTTAGAGGAGTATGGTTACAACGAATCCCCAGAAAAAGAGGTTAGGTCAATTATTATATTTATTAAAAAGTTTTGGGGACTAATACCTTGGATGCTGGAATTTACCATTTTGTTAACCTTGATTTTGGGAAAATATTTCGAAATGATTATAGTTTCTAGCCTCCTGCTATTTAATTCTATTATCGGTTTCGTACAGGAGAAAAAGGCAAACGTTGCCCTAAAATTTCTTAAACAGAAGTTGAAAGTTAGTTCTAGGGTGAAGAGGGATGGAGAATGGATTTTGATTCCCTCAAGAGAAATTGTTCCCGGAGACCTAATCAGATTAAGAGCAGGTGACTTTGTACCTGCGGATGTTGTGGTGGTGGATGGAATTGCGGAGGTCGACCAGTCATCTGTGACGGGAGAGTCTCTACCAGTTGAAAAAGGTATTAATGACACTCTTTACTCTGGGTCCACGGTGAAAAGGGGAGAGGTTACCGGAATCGTTACATCTACGGGTACAAGGACATACTTTGGGAAAACCGTGGAATTGGTGCAGATAGCCAGGCCAAAGTTACACATGGAGGAAGTAATTTCAAAAGTTGTAAAATGGCTTTCGGTAATGGCGGCTGTACTGATTGCAATTTCTTTGTTCTTTACCGCTTATAGAGGCTTAGATTTGTTGGGGGTAGTTCCCTTGGTGACAATTCTTATAGTGTCAGTAGTGCCGGTAGCGTTGCCCACCATGTTCACAATAAGTATGGCCCTTGGATCCTTGGAACTGGCAAAAAGGGGAGTGCTGGTTACCAGATTGAGTGCCTGTGAAGACGCCGCCACCATGGACGTTCTTTGCGTAGATAAAACCGGCACATTGACAGTAAATAAGCTCTCCATAGTTGACGTTTTACCAGTTGGGAATCACGGGAAGGAAGATGTGGTACTCCATGGAGCCTTGGCCTCTCAGGAAGCAAACCAGGATCCTATAGACTTAGCATTCATCTCAGCAGCGAAGGATATGCATATTCCCCTAAAAGGTTACCTGCAGAAAGAATTTGTTCCATTCGACCCATCCACCAGAAGAACAGAAGCTAAAATAGAAAAAGAGGGAAGACAGTTTTATACGCTGAAGGGGACAATAAAATCTATCGTACCACTATGCAGGAATGGTTCAGAAGAAGAATCAATTATCGAAGAAAGTGTGGAGAAACTGTCCGCTAAAGGTTACAGAATTTTAGCTGTTGCCAGGGGAGAAAGAAGAGATAAACTGGAATTGGTTGGAGTTGCAGCTCTTTATGATAAACTCAGACCCGATTCCCAATCTCTGATTAATGAACTCAAAAGTTTGGGTGTTTCATTGACACTCTCCACGACTAAAGTCGGGAGATTCTTGCTTCTGGCTCATCGGGAGCCTTCGAAGCAATGGGTGTGCCATCACCCAGTTAACACGCCCTTCCCTCAAGGGAACGGCGTCTATGTTGGCACCCTCACGGGGGCTGCGTCTTGTTTAG
>CAZECW010000018.1:0-37633 GCA_964510585.1 uncultured archaeon
CTTAATCTCTTTGAATCGGGGGAGGTGGCGGAGGTTTTCAAGGTTTGTGCCTTCAAAAACTTCTTCGACTGACATACCCTCATTTAGACGAAAAGGGGTTAGTTAACTTAACTCCCAAAAACATAATTATTACATTGTGCCGAGGGGGAGAAGCGAAAAGCACTAAAGCAAACTAAACAGTGCAGGAGAGTGACCTCCAATTTCCAGCAGCACCACCGCTTTATTTGTAAATAATTACTGTTTTGAAGCTATCTTTGTTCTATGACGTGACTATAATGGAAGCGTAAACTTGGCACTCTTCTACCCCGATTCATGATTTGTGAAACTAAATAAGGAACAAACGGGTAATTGAACACCAAAAAGGCATGGAGTGAAGGTAATCAGTTTTAAAAAGTTTATTTTTATCATTTTTCCAGGTTGGCTGTTTAAGTATTAAGGAAAAACTTTTCTATCTGTATTACCAATGAAACTTAGTAAATTGCTTATGTAATTTTTCCTTTTCTGTTTTAAGAGGACTGGTAGGAATGACTCTTGAAGAAGGACAATTCTTGGTTAAACTGGCACGTAGAGCCTTCGAAACTTACGTCAAACAACATGTAAAGATTGATGTTCCTAAAGACACCCCAGCAAAGCTGCTTGAAAAGAGTGGTGTTTTTGTGACCCTTAGCACGGTTACCCCAACAGGAGAGAAGCGTCTACGAGGATGTATAGGCTTTCCCCTGCCACACTTTCCTTTAGCCCAAGCAACCATTGAGGCGGCTATTAGTTCTGCAACCATGGATCCCAGGTTTCCTCCTGTTACGGAAAGCGAGATAGACAACATAGTGGTTGAGGTCACCGTTTTGACGCCGCCAACCCTAATAGAAGTGGAGGATCCAAAGGAGTATCCTTCCAAGATTAAGGTGGGAAAACATGGTTTAATCATAGAAAGGGGACCCTACAAAGGTTTGCTTCTGCCCCAAGTTCCTGTGGACTGGAATTGGGACGAAGAAGAATTTCTTTGTGAATGCTGCATTAAGGCGGGCCTCTCTCCAGATTCATGGTGTGATAAAAAAACAAAAGTCTACTGTTTTGAGGGAATCATCTATGAAGAAGAAAGTCCACGCGGCAAGATAGTAGAGCGACCTCTGACAAAATAGTGCATTTACTGGGGTTCTTAAAATGAAAGTTTACTTTTCACCCAACGGTATGGCTCTTGGACATGCGGGTCGTTGCGTTCCTATTGCTAAGAAACTCGTAAACAATGGCGATGAGGTTCTCTTTTCGACTTACGGTGATGCGGTAGATTTTGTTAAGGCGGCAGGTATACCTGTAACCCGAGTGCCCAAGATGGGATTAGTTGAAAGTCTGGATGGAACTATTGAAATGCTTAGAACAAGCATTCAGTGGCCCAAATATGTTTGGATTTTTTTGAAACAGTACATATCTGAAATTAAGCTTTTAAGACGTTTCAAGCCAGATGTGGCTGTTTCTGATTCGCGTTTATCCACGGTCTTGGCTTGCTGGCTTCTGAGAATACCTTGCATTTTGTTGTTGCATCAAATTAAGTTGCTGGTACCCCATAAGAAGCGCCTTAGCAAATTTAAGGAGAAACTAAAGCATTTTGCGGAGTGGATTATTCTTTATTTTACTCACCTGCTTTGGAATAGAAGCACTTCAATTCTTGTTCCAGACTTTCCACCTCCCTACACAATATTCAAATCTAGTCTCGAAGTTCCAGAGAAGCTTATGAGTAAGGCGAAATTTATTGGTCAAGTGATTGAAAGACCACCACACCAGTTACCTAGTAAGGAGGAGTTGAGGAGCAAGCTGGGGTTCGATAACCGCCCACTCATCTATGTTGGGATTTCAGGGACAAAGAAGGAGAGGGAGCTTTTGTCAATTAAGCTTGAAGAAATTTTCAGCCAGTTTCCTGCCAAGTATAATATTGTTATGACCCTGGGAAAACCAGATAAACCAGACACATTCATAGAAAAAAATAATCTGCGTATCTATAATTGGGTCACAGATAGATACTCTTTGATTAAGGCCTGCGATCTTTTAGTATCTAGGTCAGGGCATAACACCTTAGCAGAGTCCATGTATTACGGCAAGCCATCAATTCTTATTCCAACACCTGCCCACACAGAGCATCAGGAAAATTCAAAGTCTGCGGAACGTATGGGCATCGCAAAAGTTATTCAACAAAACGAGCTATCAAAAAGTAAAATGTTAGATTGTGTGGAGGAGGTGCTGAATCATTCAGAGTATAGGAATCGTATAAAGCAGGTTCAGAAAAAAATTTCCAACTTGGACGCCATACAAGCCGTTATTGACCTGATACATCAATTAGGGAATAGAGAGAAATAAATTTTCGGGAGGTTAAGTCTCTGGTTATTGATAAATTACTGGAGAGAAAAATGTTAGAGTTTCTGGAAGAAGACTTGGGATGGGGAGACATCACTACAAATGCGCTCATTCCTGAAGAAACCATAGCTGAGGCGAGAATAATTTCCAAAAGAGAAGGCATAATTGCTGGTTTAGAGGAGGCAGGTATAATTTACAAACTTTTAAATGTAGATTTTAAACCTCTAGTTAAAGATGGGGAGAGAGTTACCAAAGGCCAAATTGTGGCTGAGTTGAAGGGCTCTGCTAAGTCTATTCTTCTTGGGGAGCGCACCGCTCTAAACATTATGATGCGTATGAGCGGTATTGCCACTGAAACCTCTAAAATTGTGGATCTGGCAAAAAAAATTAACCCAAAACTCAGAGTAGCCTGTACCCGCAAGACTACACCTGGATTCAGATATTTTGAGAAAAAAGCTGTAGCTCTGGGCGGAGGTGACACCCATCGTTTCCGTCTTGACGATATGGTTCTAATTAAAGATAACCATTTATGTATAATAGGTGATGTTAGAAGGGCGGTATCTCAAGCCCGGTTGAGGAGTAGTTTTACCAAGAAAATAGAGGTAGAAGTAGTGGACGCCGACCAAGCCTTTGAAGCAGCTGATGCCGGCGCAGATATAATAATGTTTGATAACATGTCCCCGGAGGAGGCAAAGAAAGCACTGGAAACATTAGAGAAGAGAGGATTAAGAGAGAAGGTTCTAATTGAATTGTCTGGGGGAATCACTCCAGAAAATGTTGAAAAGTACATGGCTCTGGATGTGGACATTATATCTATGGGATATATAATTCACTCCATAAGAGCCTTAGATTTAAGCTTGGACTTAATTAAGCATTAAATCCCATCCTGAAGTTTAGATCTCCCATTTTTTGAAGCATGTTTTTGAGTAGAAGCCAACCTCAGATAAATTTTCAGAATGCGAGATTTGTGTAAACGAAACAATCAGTAATTGGGAAAAGCTAAAGATGGGGTGTACAGGTTTTCCGAAAGCGGAATAATTGTCCTGCCCTCTTTTTCCTTTTTTTCCATATATTTTAAAGCAATTGATGATTTCTCTTTATACGGGTTTCTTTCTTCAAGCGTATATTCTCTAAAAATTGTATGTTGGGTGGCTGAGGAATGCTTCAGAACAAGTTGGTTGAGTCTCCTGTTGAAATTCTCAATGAGTGGAAAAAGGCGGTGCTTGTGCGTTACGGTGAGCTGTCACTTAAAAGTGAGCCTACCCGAAGTTTTATGGAAAAAGTTTTGATTAGAAACATAAAGTGGATGCTTAACAGGAAAAAGGTACCTTACGATAGTATCTCTCGGGAGAGGGGTAGAATCTTTTTGAGTAGCGATTCTCCCAGAATAGTGTGTCAAGCGCTCTCTAGTGTTTTTGGCATTGTTTCTACAAGTCCTGTTCTGGTTACGTCCTCGGAAATGAATGAGATAATACGTCTTGCTGAAAGGGTGGCTGACGTTCTAATCAAACCCAATGACAGCTTTGCAATACGTGCCAGGAGAGCGGGAACTCACAGCTTCACTTCCATTGATGTTGAGAAAAAGGTTGGAGAAGTAGTTCTTGCTAGAACTAGGAATCTAAACACTAAGGTAAATCTGACCCAACCAGACAAATGCATCTTTATAGAAATTAGAGAAAAAAAGACTTACATTTACCACGAAATCTTCCCAGGACCAGGCGGCTTACCTTACAGTAGTGAGGGAAAAATGGTTGCCCTCTTCTCGGGAGGCATAGACAGCCCAGTCGCAATGTGGCTGATGATGAAACGCGGATGTAAAGTAGTTCCCATATATTTTGACAACACGCCATACACGGATGAATCTAACTATAACCGAGCAATGGATGTAATCAAAATTCTAAGAGAATATGCTACTCAAGACAAATTCTATATTTACGTGGTTCCCCATGGTAAAACTCTCGAAAAGGCCATCACTCAGGCGCCTCGTAGGCTGACTTGCCTCCTCTGCAAAAGAGCCTTTTACCGAGTGGCTACCATTATAGCTGAAAAGGAGAACGCGAAAGGCATAATCACGGGAGAGAGCATGGGACAAGTAGCTAGCCAAACATTAGATAACCTAATGGTCCTGAACGAAGCTACACATCTACCCGTATTCCGCCCCTTGATAGGTTTAGACAAATTAGAGATAGAAGGCATCGCCAAAAAAATCGGAACATACGAAGCTTCTTGTATTAAAACTGCAAGCTGTTCAGCGGCACCAGACAAACCAAGAACAAAAGCAAAACTAGAAGAAGTAAAAAAGGCAGAAGAAGAACTTATGGATCTCGTACAAGAAGAGAGTAATTTAGGCAAACGCATCTACATCGAATAGATAGGCTTCGAGGGAGATTTGAACATAAAAAAGGATACGCATTTTTGATGTTTAGTTTGCATAACTGTTTTGCTCAACTACTATTAGATCTTGGGGAAAGCTAGCGTCCTCTTCACGCAGTCACAAACAAAAATATCTATATGTATCATATACAAAAAGTCCACTACCGAATAATGTGAAAAAATCTTAAAAAAAGTTTAAATATCTCCCTTTACTTGGTTTTCGCATCAAAATCCTAAATATTTGAGGGAATCTAATGGTTGGTGAATCACCGAAAGGCGAGTTTGCAGCACGTACACTCAAGACAAAGAGTAAAAAGGCTAGGTGGAAGGACAGGTACTACAAACGTAGAATGCTCCATCTTGATGTTAAGGCAGACCCTCTAGAGGGCGCCCCTCAAGCGAGAGCCATCGTCCTCGAAAAAGTGGGAATAGAATCCAAACAGCCAAACTCAGCTATTAGAAAATGCGTCAGAGTCCAACTCATTAAAAATGGAAAACAGATTACAGCTTTCCTACCGGGCGATGGTGCCCTAAACTTCGTAGACGAACATGATGAAGTTATTGTGGCAGGCATAGGTGGTGCCAGAGGAAGAGCCTTCGGAGATTTACCAGGGGTAAGATGGAAAGTCGTTAAAGTGAATGGTGTGTCCCTAGAGGCACTTCTATCTGGAAAGAAAGAAAAACCAATAAGGTGAAACCACTACCTAAAACATTTCAAACAAAAATCAAGCTAAATTTAATTAATAATAACCTAAAATAAAAATGGGGCAAGCATCAATATGAGTGAAGTGAAGGTATTCGGGAAATGGCCAATTGACAATATTGAAATACGTGATGTAGGACTAAGAGACTACATAAACCTCACACCAAAATACATTCCGCATACTGGTGGTCGACACGAACAAAGAAGATTCCTAAAATCTAAGTTAACCATAGTTGAAAGATTAATCAACAAGTTACAGAATCCGGGGCGGAACGCTGGCAAAAAAATAAAAGCACTGAACATAGTTAGACTCGCCTTCGAAATCATACATCTAAAAACTGGACAGAATCCCGTGCAAGTCCTCGTCAGGGCGGTAGAAAATTCAGCACCCAGAGAGGAAACGACCCGAATTAGTTACGGTGGAATAGTTTACCACCAGGCAGTAGATGTAGCCCCTATGAGGCGCGTAGACTTGGCGTTAAGATTCCTAACCGAAGGAGCGAGAAAAGCAAGCTTCGGCAACCAGAAGACCATAGAGGAATGCCTAGCAGACGAACTGATAAATGCAGCAGCCAACGACACAAAAAGCAGTGCAGTAATGAAGAAAGAGGAAAAGGAAAGAATAGCAGTTTCAGTGAGATAAACAAAACTCAGATATTTCAATTTATGATAATCTAAAAAGACCACCTTCAAAAACCAATGAAAAAGGGAAAACCCCAATAATCAAAAGATAACTTATTTTTGAATCCAACTTTCGGAACCTACAATTTTGAATAATTTTGCTCCTACGCAGCTGTGTGGTTGCAATTTTACTGACCTAACACATCTATACAAGAGAGAGAACCTGATTGACGGATGGCTTAAACTGCAATAAGAGACGTTCAAATCCGCGTAATGGAGTTTAAACTGTGCCAAACCTAACATAAAGGGTATCCGATTCTCATTCTAAAAGTATAAAAATTTCCCCGCAATGAGGGTGGAACGGTTCGGGTAGTTTTCAGCCAATGATTACATCATCAATCTGGAAATGCCTACGCGCCAGCAGACGTGCACGGGCAACATTCTTTCCCGCTTTTCCAATGGCAATGCCCTTATCTTTGGGATCCACGTTCACAACCGCTACCTTTTTTCCGTTTCTTTTCTCAGTTATGTGGATAGATTTTATTCTTGCTGGGGCGAGAGTATTTTTTATGAAGTCCTCAGGGGTATCTGCGTATTCAACTACGTCTATGGGTTTCTTAATGAAATCCCTGACTCTCTTTATGTTCGTTCCCCGTTTTCCTATAGCCATTCCGATATCTCCCGGTTTTATTACAAACACTATTCTTCCTTCTTCCTCATCCACAATGCAGTCTTTTACTACCGCACCTGTTATGCTCTCAAAGAGAGCTATATACCGGAGTTCTGTTGAGGTGAGTTTTACACTATAGCTTGCTATTTTTTATCCCTCCTTTAATTTTAGTATGTTTGAGTCACCAGGTTGCTCTACTGATAGGCATGCCACCATATGCGGTCTTCCGCATACGGAGCCTAGATCCCAGCTTGTGCCTGCATAGTTGTAGATGGGTATGTTGGAGAGTTTGCTATAGTAGAGTATTTCTTCTCGAGTTTCTTTAGGGCAGTTGGATGCTATGATTACAAGCTGGGTTTTACCCAGCTTTATTTGTCTTATTGTTTTTTTTGTGCCGAGGGTTACCTTTCCGGTTTTAATTGCGAGGTTTATTGCTTTATCGATGTCCATTTTCACTTCTCCTTAGCTTCTTCCCGCCTGGGATATTGACCCATTAGTAGGTCTATTGCGCCAGTGCCTACAGGTATTAGTTGGCCTACTATAACGTTTTCGGTTATACCGCTTAAACTGTCTTCTTCTCCTTTTACACTTGCTTCAATTAAATGTTTTACGGTTACCTCAAAGGCCGCCCTTGCAAGTACGCTTTCCTTTTCTCCGCTTATTCCGTGGCGTCCTATCTGCCTTATGTCTCCTGAAACTGTCATTAGGTCTGCTACTAACATTATGTGGCGTATATCTACGTCTAGCCCTTGCTCATCTAGAACCTTGCTTGCTTCTTCTATTATAGCGTTTCTGGCGGCTTCTACTCCTAATGTTTGCGCTACTTCATGTATATGATTTGAACTGGTTCTCGAAATGTCAACTCCAGGAATGCGTAAAACTTCAGGTAGATTTGTTCCCTCAGAGTACAAAACATACTCATTTGAGTCCCTCTCCTTTTTGATAACGACCCTATCGATTCCTGCCACTCCCTTTAGGGTTAGACTTCTTGTTTTTTCCAAAAGTTTTTGTAGGTCAGTTAAGGTTTCAGATTCAGGCGTTAGATAGATGGTGTTTTCTTCAAAGCTTACTTCGCCTTTCTTGAGACCTTTTACCTTTTCCAGCACCATTTCTACTGTGATGCCCTTATCTTCCAGCATTTCCGGATCCAAATTGATGACAATTTGATGTGTGGCGAGGTCTATTTCGACATTGTGGGCAACATTTTCTATTCTGGTGGTTTCAATCAGTCTTGCTACTTCTTTGGCTTTTGCAAGATCGTATCGGTGTTCCTCGTCTAAATGTATAGTCATCATAGGAGTTGCGGGGTTGCGCCGGGCATCAACAATTTCAATTAAACGTGGTAAACCTAACGTTACGTTAAGTTCAGCTACTCCCGCATAGTGAAATGTTTTCAGAGTCATCTGTGTACCTGGTTCTCCTAGACTCTGAGCAGCAACTGTGCCAACGGCTTCTTCAGGCTCTATTAAAACTTTTGAATATGCCTTCTTAACCTCTTCTATTATTTTTTTAACTTTTTTGGGGGTTAGATTATCTTCACCAATTTTAGCTTTCAAGGTCTTTTCAAGCTCATCAATCAATGAATGGGGAAGAAATTCCTCCTTCCTTAGTTCATCTATTTGCTTCGAGATTTCTTCGGCTAACATTTTAAACCACTTACTGGTATTCCAATATTAAGAGATAAGCGTAATTTTAGATTCATATTCCATTCAACATAATTACACGTAATCTTCCACTGTTTTCAATCGGCATAAATATTTTTCTTTGTATTGTTTATTCTTCCTCGCTTAGTACTTTTTCAATTATTACATCAATATTCACGGATTTGCCGTGATCACTCTTAGAGGGGTCTACACCGTCCTCCCCATACTGGAATTGAATTATGCTCCCTGCCGCATTCCTTACCGTCCTATCATACTCTACCTTAATGTCCTGAAGCGCATTTATCAGTCTTCTTTGCATGTATCCACTAGTGCTGGTTCTTACAGCCGTGTCTACAAGTCCTTCTCGGCCGCCCATAGCGTGGAAGAAGAATTCAATGGGAGTTAATCCTTTTTGATAACTTGAACTAACAAAACCTCTTGCTTTCGCACTCAAGTCACCTTCTTCAAAGTGGGGCAGTGTTCTATTCCTGTATCCTCTCTGCACCCTGCTTCCTCTCACTGATTGTTGCCCAACGCAAGCAGCCATCTGTGCAAGATTAAGTAATGTTCCTCTTGCACCCGTTTTTGCCATTATTACTGCATGGTTTTGCATACCAAGGTATTCGCCTGCTACATCACCAGCCTTGTCTCGAGCATTGGAAAGCTCTTGCATAATCAGCATTTCCAAGGTCTCCTCCAGAGTTCTGCCCGGAAGACTTTCAAGTTCTCCCCTTCTATAAGTTTCAATCAGTTCATTGACTTTAGCATTAGATTCTTCCAAAATTTCATTTATACGGGAAAGCGCCTCCTTCGTTATCTCTACATCGTCTATTCCCATCGTAAAGCCCTTAGCGGTTATTAGAAGAGTCAACATGCGTGTAACAGAATCAAGAAAGTCCCTCGCCTGATCCGACCCATAGTCCTTGACGATTCTGTGGAACAGGCTACCCGGCACCCCCGCCCCAAATGCGGCCTTATCAATAATGCCAGAAACAAGATTTCCGTTACGAACCACCACAAAATAGTCATACGGGCAATTTTCTTTTAAGCAAGTATCGCATCTTTTACAGATTTTTGATTTGAAAGAAAGATTCAGGTCTTTAGGTAGAAGGACACTAAAAATCTGTTTCCCAGTCCAAAGTTCCACTGGACTTTTAATGGCAGGAGGCGGAAGTTCGGTGCGACCCGCCGCCAAGAGCAGGTCACAAGCATCCTTCCTATTGAAAAACGTGTCCTTCTTTGTGAGCAAATAAGCTGCGGAAATGAAATCCTGAATGCCACCTATAATTGGGCCTCCGTAGCGTGGACTGAGGATATTTTCCTGAACCCTCATTAAGACATAAGCCTCCGCCCGCGCCTCCTCTCCCTGGGGGACATGAAGATTCATTTCATCCCCATCAAAGTCTGCGTTATAGGGAGGACAAACACACAGATTCAACCTAAATGTTTTGAAAGGCATCACACGCACTTGATGAGCCATTATTGACATCCTATGCAGTGAAGGTTGCCTATTGAATAAAACAATATCTCCATCCCGAAGATGACGCTCTACAATAAACCCCACCTCTACCGTATCAGCGATGGCCTTTCGATCCTTCACAAAACGAAGATCAATCCTCCTCCCATCACTACGAATAACATAGTTAGCACCCGGAGTATTATCCGGCCCCCTAATAATCAGCTCCTTCATATCATCAATATTCCACTCAGTTATCCTCTCAGGTATCGTCAGAATTTTTGCAATTTCAACCGGTACACCAACCTCATTTATTCCAAGATTAGGATCGGGAGATATAACAGTCCGCGCAGAAAAATCAACTCTCTTCCCAGAAAGATTGCTCCTAAATCGACCCTCTTTCCCCTTAAGCCTCTGCGCAAGAGTACGCAGAGCCCTACCAGACCTGTGTCTCGCGGGAGGTATCCCAGACATCTCATTATCAAAATAGGTGGTAACATGATACTGAAGTAACTCCCACAAATCCTCTACTATAAGTTGTGGCGCCCCCGCCTCAATATTCTCCCTCAAACGCTGATTAATACGAATAACATCAACAAGCTTATGTGTAAGATCATCCTCAGAACGAACACCCGAATCCAAAGTAATACTCGGACGAACAGCTACCGGAGGCACAGGTAATACAGTGAGAACCATCCACTCCGGCCTAGCATATTTAGGATTTATACCCATTAAACGACAATCACTATCAATAATCCTTTCACACCTATCCCTAACATCGCTCGGAGTTAAACGTATAGAACCTATATCAGTCTCCTCATAAAAAGTAGTAGGCTTCTCTAAACGAATCTTAAGCTGTTTTTCCCCACAATGAGGACAAGTACTAATTCGAGAAGCCCTCTTAATAACCTCAGCCGCAATAGCATCACTCAGAGTCCCCATCTCCCTCTCATACGCATCCATCTGCTCCGTAAAGACTTTAATTTCATCCTCAGGCAAAAGAAGACGCGAACAAGAGCGACAAGTAGCCCTCAAAATCTTTTGAAGAAGCTTAGCAAACGCCTCATGAATAACAGGCCTCGCCAACTCAATATGACCGAAGTGGCCCTGACACTCGCCCACCCTTGATCCGCAAGTACGACAGCGCCTGCCTGGTTCTATTGTTCCTAGTCTGCTGTCCATCAGTCCTGAGTCTATTGGAGCTCCGTCCTCATCGTAGGTGTCGGGTGTGATTATTCTGGTGACGGACATTCTTCGAATCTCGTCGGGTGAAAGTAGCCCGAATTTTATCGAGTCAACGACTTTGGGCAGTCTGAATGCCACCTAATCAACTCCATGTTAATGTTAAAATTATCTTACGGGATACAAAAGTAGTAAATTTTTTGCACAACAAAAATGAACCCCGCACAACTTATAAACTTTTCTTCAAGAGAAAAGTTACCCGAGGCATATAAACTTAATGTGTTTGCGTTGCGAATTCGAAGGACGCAAACCAGTTGTTATGGCGTGGTAGTTTTGTGAAATAATGAGTCTGGAGCTTTAATTTTTCTTTTCAATTTATTAAGCTGTTTATAGGACGGTGACGCTTTTGGCTAGGTTTCTGGGTTTGTCTGGGTCGAATCCTCTTTTAGTGGCAATGTAATATGCGAGTAGTTGTAATGGTACGACGTATGTGATTGGTGAGAATGGTGTGGGGGTTGGGGGTATGCTAATTATTCTATCAGAGAGTTCTTTGATGTCGTGGTCGTTTTGCTCTGCTATGCTTATGATTTTTGCTCCTCGTGCCTTCATCTCCATGATGTTTCCAATTATTTTTTCGTGTGTTTCGTCAGGTGGTGTGATGAAAACTACTGGGAAGCCGGGCTCGACTAGGGCTATTGGTCCATGCTTGGATTCTCCTGCGGGGTAAGCTTCGGAGTGAATGTATGCTATTTCTTTTAGTTTTAACGATCCTTCCATTGCTGTGGTGGTGCTAATGCCTCTCCCTAGAAATAAGAAGTTTGGCTTGTAGGCGTACTCGTAAGCGATGTCTCTTACCAGGCTTTCTTCCTTTTTGAGGATTTTTTCTACAATTTTGGGGGTTTGCATTAGCCCTTCTCGGAGTTGGTTTATCTCTCCGCTTCCGAGAACTCCTCTAATTTCGGCAATCTTTAAGGATATTAGGGCTAAGCTTGCAAGTTGTACAATGAAGGTTTTTGTTGCTGCTACTCCTATTTCGGGTCCAGCTTGTGTGTATAGAGTGAGGTCTGATAACCTGGAGATGGTGCTTCCCATGACATTGGTGACTGAAATTATTTTTGCTCCGTTGTTCTTGGCGAATCTTACGGCGTTTAGAGTGTCCGCAGTTTCTCCCGATTGGCTTATTGCAAGGATCGTGGTGTCTTGATCAATAAGGTTGGCTGTGGATTCCTGAAATTCTGAGGATATTATTGCTTGGCTCTGTAAAGCAGATAATTTGGATAGCATGTATTTTCCAGCTAACCCTGCGTGGTTCGATGTGCCGGCAGCTGTGATGTACAATTTCCTCGAGTCATTTAGAGTTCTGGCTACTTGATCTACTATTTCTGGTCTTATCAGAAGTGTGCCGGTAAGTGCATGGGGTTGTTCATGTATCTCCTTAAGCATAAAGTGGGGGTATCCACCCTTTTGGGCCATTTCGGGTGACCAAGAAATCTCCTGTATTTCTGGTTCAACTACTACCTCGCCGTTGATGGTTTCTACGTGTATTTTGTCGATATTTATGGCTGCTATTTCTCCGTCATCTAGTAATGCTATTTTTTTCGTGAATGGGAGAAGTGCAGTAATATCAGAGGCACAATAGTTAGCGTTTTTGCCAATTCCAATTACCAAGGGGCTCTCGTTCCTGGCGCAAACTAGCACATTTGGCTCCTCTACGTAAATTACAGCTATTGCGAATGTTCCCCTTATTTTCTGCAACGCCTTCCTAGTAGCCGTGTAGAGGTCACACCTAGTTTTCGATATGATTTCTTCTATTAGGTGTGGAATTACTTCGGTGTCTGTTTCTGACTCAAATTTGTGGCTTCTCTCCAGATCCTTGCGTAGCTCTAGAAAGTTTTCAATAATACCATTGTGAACTACTGCTATTTTTTTGGTGCAGTCAAGGTGAGGATGAGCGTTAATCTTTGATGGAAGACCATGTGTAGCCCATCTTGTGTGTCCTATCCCTATTTTACCAAGAAGACTGTCTAAGTCAAGCTTTTGGTGAATCTCATCTATTTTTCCCTTATCTTTTTTTATACAGATTGAGTTTTGATGAATCGTTGCTATACCTGCTGAATCGTAGCCTCGATACTCAAGCCTTTTAAGCGCTTCATGTATGAGTGGTGAAACAGGATTATTTTTTTCAATGATACCTACAATTCCACACACCTTTTTCCCTCACAGTGTCCTATAAGGCCTTTTCTAAAAATTTTCTGCGCCTACTTGGAATATTTGGTAAGCTCTGTAGGGTTCTCGGTCGGTTATCTCTCCACACAGGTTGGTGGTCATTTGTTCATATATTTCCTTCATATTTTTTGTGTGTCCTAATACGTAGATTAGTTTTACATAGGCGGTTTCGGGCAACATGTTTTTGCAAGGAATAACTCCAATTTTAAGTAGGTCTCTTCCCCGTTCATACACGTTCATACCTACGAATCCAAAGAGGCACTGGGAAGTCATGGCTACAGGAATATCTTCCTCCACTGCCCTTTTTAAAGGTTCTATAATTGTTTTGGGACAGTGCCCCAAACCGGTTCCTGCTAAAACAATCCCATGATATTTTAAGTCTATGAGTTTATGAATAATATCTCCATCCATTCCGGGATAAGTGTATATCAGCGCCACTCTGGGGTCAAGTTGGGTGTCTAATTTAACTTCGCCTTTCTTAACTCTTTTCCTGTAATCATTTCTAATTATTTTTATTTCATTATCCTTCACCAAACCTATGGGAATATCTGCAATTGTACGAAAAGCATCCCGTCTGCTGGTGTGCATCTTTCTAACTCTGGTGCCTCTATGAATCAAGTTATAGTCGTCGCTGCTACTTCCATGCATACATACAACTACCTCAGCTATATCGCTAAACGCAGCCACTCTGGCCGCAGAGATTAAATTTATCGCCGCATCACTTGAGGGCCGGTCACTGCTCCTCTGGCTGCCAACTAGAACTACTGGAACTGGCAAATCATTTAACATAAATGACAGGGCTGAAGAGGTGAAATGCATAGTATCAGTACCGTGGGGAATGATGACTCCGTCCGCACCTGAGTTTATCTCTTCAGCAACAGTTTCCGCGATTTTTATCCAGTTGTTCGGTGTCATATCTTCTGAAAATATTTCGAATAAGAGTTTTGTTTTCAGATTGCAGATTTCTGCAAGTTCGGGAACCGCACTAAAAAGCTCTTGTGGAGTAAAAGCGGGAATAACAGCTCCGGTTCTGTAATCGAGTCTGCTCGCCACAGTTCCGCCAGTGCCAATCAGAGAGACTTTGGGTTTCTTGGGATCAAACTCAACTTGTATTTCGGGAATGGCGTAAAGTCCTGGCTTGTAGCCTAATTCTTTAATTTTTGTGTCTTCTGTGACTCTCACACCTATATTGTATCCAGTATCTAGTTTGAGGACTAGGTGCTTATCATCACCCATATCACTTCTTGGGAGTAGTATCCCTCGGTATGTTGCTTCGGGGGTAATTACTTCGATTTCGCTCCAAATTCTAACTTTAGCGGTCTCAAGTTTTTTCCTAACAAATCCCCAGTATCCTTGCAGCTCCTCCTTTACCGTCATTGTTTTCCCTCCAATATTTTTACTATTTTTTTACGGAGAACTTCAGCCACTACTTTTCCGTCAATTTTGCCTCTTACCTTTTCCATCACTTTGCCCATCATGGGACTAAACGCCCTATCCCCACTTTTTTCTATAAAGTCCCTGCTTTCATAGAGCATCTCGTCGATTATTTTTTCAAGTTTCTCAACTGTAATGGTTTCCAACCCTAATTCTTTAAGGGCGTCACTGACACTAATTGAGGGGGATTTCGCTAGTTCTTGTAGAATGTTTTCCACTGCTTCTTTTGCTATTTTTCCTTCTGATAGAAATTTGAAAACATCTTTAATTTTTTCTTCGGAGATATTGTCTGTTCGGAAGCCCTCCCTCTCCAGAGATTTCATGGTTTGAAGCAAGGTTACAACAACAATTGTTGGATCTATTTTGTATTTCTCGACGATATCCATAAACAATTCCATTTTCCCTGACGCCATTAATTCTTCTACGAACTCTTCTTTTATCTTGTACTTTTCAGCAAGGCGTTTCTGAGCCACCCAAGGATATTCAGGTAACCTCTTACTAATTGCTGCAACCCTTTCCTTTTCTATGACCAATGGGGGGGTATCTGTATCGGGATATAAACGCGCCCCGCCATGTAACTCTCTTAAAAATTCACTGTTACCATTTTCTAACGCTCTCCTAGTTTCCCTCATCACGCCCTTCAGGGCGCCCTTAGCCCTATCAACAACATTCTCCAAGGCCTTTTCCGCCGTGTCCGCATCACCTATAACGATTGCGTAAGCATCCATTTCCCCCAGTGCAAGAAGATCACGTATCTGGGAGTTCTCCTCCGCACTGATGTTATATTTGCTGAGGTTTTCATCAGAGTGAATGATGCCTTTTAAACCAGTGATTATCATAACTTTCTCTGCTATTTCTTTTCCAAAACTCTTCCCTGGCTGAATCTCTTTAGATAAAAGTCCCGCGAATTTTGGAAGTTTTACCGCTAATACGGTTTCATTAGCCTTCCTATTTTTGATAATCTTACATTTGGTGGAGGCGAAAATCTGGGAAACATCTTTAAAATCTTTAGAGAAGTCCGTTTCCTTCACACCACGATTCAACAACTGATTCTTAATATCAATTAGTGCAAGTTGTCTCAGTACTTCATTCTCAGCCAGTTTAGGTATCCAATCCAATTTTTGTACTCCTTTAATTTCCACACGCTCTCCGCCCTCTATACTCACATTTAAATCCTGCCTAATGGTTCCGAGCCCCCTCTTAACCTTCCCTGTCGCCCTGAGAAGCATTCCTATCCTGTAAGCTACTTTGAGAAGCTCTTCTGGATTTTTAATTTCAGGCGCCGTAACAACTTCAACCAGAGGTATACCTAATCTATCAACCCTGTAATAAACAGTGCTTTGCTCCTCACGGATTTTCCTAGCCGCATCCTCCTCTATACAAATAGTAGCTACTCCAACCTTCCTACCATTAATTGGAATGTAGCCCTCTGTTCCAATAATTAATGTACGCTGAAATCCACAAGGAACTGACCCGTCAAGATAATTTTTGCGAAGGACATGTAACTCGTCTATAATCTTTGCATTAAACAATAGGGCAATTTCTATACCTATATCTATTGCTTCCTGAGATATGCTAAAAGGAGGAGTTTAATGCTTGTATGCGTCCTACATACAAGTTTCATCTATCTCGTAAGTACAATTAACATCATCAAATCCTTCATAAACAATTGTACGCCCCTTTTCATACTCAACAAGCATTGCTTCGTCATACTTACCCATCTCGCCCAAAACAGGTCTAAAGAATCTTTTAACCAGAAACTGTGGTTCATCGGTCTTCAGAACAGGTTTACAGAAGCAAAAAAGTTTGCGACTGGTTAAAAGCTCCTGGTGAATCTCGATCCCGGCCTTGAATCCCAGTTTATCATAGTCGAGTTGTATTGCGACCACCTCCATTTTTGGAGTTTTCAAATTATTAGTAGATTATAGCAATATTAATAATACCCTTTACCTCATAAGAATGTATCATTCTAAAAACATTTTCCTTAGAAAAATTCAAAGTATTTATAACTAATTTTGTAACTTAGTCAAATTAACACTCTAACTATCAGCCAAGGTGATAAAAATTCTTGAAGACACCAGAACCCTCTCAAACATGGAAAACGGCAGCTTACAGCGAAATAATTAAGCAAATTCTAAATAATAGGGAAAAAGGCTTAGAGCTAAACATATTGAAAAAAAGGGTTTGCCAAAAGTACCACCTAAATAAGGTTCCCAGTAACTCAGAAATTCTCAGTTACGCCTCGGAACAGGAAAGACAACTTTTACTACCTTTACTTCAAAAAAAGAAGGTACGTACAATTTCAGGTATTGCAGTAGTAGCGGTAATGTCCAAGCCTGCTCCCTGTCCCGGCAAATGCATCTACTGTCCGGGTGGTACTATTGCACCAAAGTCCTACTCGGGACAAGAGCCTGCAGCCATGAGAGCTATTCAAAATAACTTTGACCCCTACTTACAAGTGAAATCCCGGCTTGAACAGCTAAAAGCCATAGGCCACAAAGTGGACAGGGGAAAAATTAAGCTAATAGTGATGGGAGGAACTTTTCTCTCTCTCCCACAAGACTATCAACACTATTTTGTACGTAGATGCCTTGAAGCAATAACTGGCGTCCCCTCTGAAACTTTGGAGGAAGCAAAAAGAAATGCTGAGCATTCCCGCATAAGAAATATAGGAATAACCTTCGAGACCCGACCCGATTATTGTAGAGAAGAAAATGTTGATAATATGCTTAACATGGGTGGCACCCAAGTTGAGATAGGTGTTCAAACAGTTTATGATGATATTTACAAGCTTGTTAACAGGGGCCACACAGTACAAGAGGTGGTGAAGGCCTTCAGGATAGCTAAAGATGCAGGCCTTAAAGTAACAGCACACTTAATGCCAAATCTCCCGGGAACCAATTATGAGAGAGATTTGGATATGTTTAAAACGGTTTTTAATGATCCGAGGTTCAAGCCAGACGGCCTCAAGATATATCCCTGCTTGGTGCTTAAAGATACACCTCTCTATGATTTATATCTTAAAGGGGAGTATAGCCCTTACCCCACGGAAGACGTTATCAAGCTCATTGCTGAAGTCAAAAGAATAATTCCAAAATGGATCCGTATCCAACGTATTCAAAGGGATATCCCCTCAAAATTAATTGTCTCAGGTGTAAAGAGCGGTAATCTAAGAGAACTAGTTGCTGACGAGCTAACCAGAAGAGGATATAAGTGCCAGTGCATTAGATGCAGAGAAGTGGGCCATATATTAAGAAAAAATAATAATATTTTAGATGTGGACGAGGTAGTTTTGCACACTGAGAGGTACTCCGCTTCTGAAGGCGAAGAAGTTTTCATATCCTACGAAGATAAAGATAGAAATATTTTAGTTGGATTTTTAAGACTCCGCCGCCCCTCACCTTTAGCCCATAGGCCAGAGATTCAGAATTGTGAATCAATGATTATTAGAGAATTACACGTCTACGGTCCACTAGTGCCCGTCCGTGAAAAACCAAATGATGAGTGGCAACACCGAGGATACGGCAAAAGGTTACTTAGTTTAGCAGAAAAAATTGCTAGGGAGGAATATGATGCCAAAAAGATTCTAGTCCTCTCCGGCATAGGCGTTAAAGAGTACTATTATAAACTAGGATACAAACCAGACGGAGTCTACGTTTCAAAAATGTTAAATTAAACCGCTCCATTTTCTTTAGAGAACTCTCTGCAAAAACTTATCTTAGTATCTTTGCTTTACATTAGATCTTCAGGGGAAAGGTTCTTCTACCCAATTTTTCACTGTGCAGCAGGTAAAGAAGGTATTCACTTTAGCTCAGACACTTTTTTCGCTATGTCATTAATCAAGTCCTTCGCGTTTCCCGGATCAATTATACTTGCAGCCGCAGAGGGAACATCTATACCTGCGGCAATGCCAATCTGTTCTTTGCTGTGAACATATACATAGGGAATTTTCTTTTCCTCACATAGCAATGGCAAATGTGCTACTACTTCGGGAGGATCTACATCCTCCGCCAGAATAACTAATTTAGCTTGCCCACGTTCAATGGTCTTAGTCGTCTCATTTGTGCCCTTTTTAATCTTACCGGTATCACGCGCAATCTCCAATGCTTGCAAAGCCTTTTTAACCAGTTCTTCTGGAACTTGGAATCTCACATAAAAGGGCTTCGACAACAGTCATTCCTCCTTCAGGCAGCGCCCTCATCATATGGTGGGGCTTCGCTTTTTTTGATTTTTAATGAGAAACAAGTTAACATACTTGGCTTATGAAATTTTTGGTTCAGGAGCATTTTTCACAAACTTAGGTTGAACCGCATCCCTTATTCAGTTGATTTTTCTCAGAAATAGTTAATCAGATAGGAATTTAAGAACCTCGTTAAATGCAATTTTAAACCACACAGTATATTTTTCGGGATGTTTTTCCACATTTTTTTTAAGGGTTTTCACATTCACCCATTTATAATCTTCTGCCTCCATTGGATTTACTTCAACTTTTCCATCATAATTACCAACAAAAACATGATCAAACTCATATTCCGTAAGATTATGATCAAGATTAGCCTTATATATAAAAGCGAATATTTTTTTCAAATCACAATCAAAGCCCATTTCTTCTTTTAGTCTTCTATGAGCAGCTTGTTCCGTGTCTTCGCCGGGTCTCGGATGACTACAACAGGTATTTGACCACAGACCACCAGAATGATATTTACTTTTAGCCCGTTTTTGGAGAAGAGTTTCCCCCTTGGAGTTGAAAACAAATATGGAAAAAGCGCGGTGTAATCTCCCTTCTTCGTGTATTCTCATCTTTTCCCCAGTACCTATCTCGTTATCATTCTGATCCACAAGGATTACCATTTCACTCATACACCTTGCCTCCTACACACCTACACTTTTCTAAACCATTCTTTGATTATGGGGAGAAGTTTTACTGCTAAAATGTATTTTATTATTTTTGAATCTTGTTATTTCATCATTATCTTGTTTTAAATCTCTCTTTTTGTTTACCTCAAGCCTTTGCTTGCAAGCCTTAAATCATGAGATAATTTAACTCATCTCCGGTTGCATATAAGTGTTCCTAAATCCTGTTTGCCAAGTAGAGATTGGAGGATGTAACCATCCCTTTTTGCATTAATAATTTCTATTTGAATTCCTTTTTGAGCTAAGGGCAAGATCTCTAATATTTTACGATGCATGCCTCCCGTAACATCGGTTGTTTTGGATCCCGAAATGTTTTGTAGGGTTTTTTCGATGTTATCTGTAGTAATTGAACGGATTAATACCGCGTTTCTATTTGTGTTGGGATCAGAATCAAATACTCCATCCACATCGGTTCCAAAAACCACACGTTTAACATTTAAGTTCTGTGCCAAAAATGCCACGATGTGGTCGCCGGATAATATACTGTGACCTTGTTTTTCATCAAAAACAGCATCACCCCACAGCACCGGTATACAACCCATATCCAGAGCAAATTTCACAGTTTTAGTATAAATTTCTGATATTTTACCACCGCTCTGAATAGAAATTGCGGAGGGTTGTAGCGGTATGGCAGGCAATCCCAGGCTTTGTAGCTCCTCTACAAGTATAAAATTTAGTTTACGCATAACCTGAATGGTTTTAGTGAACCCAAATATTTGGTTCCTAGACTTTAAACCCAGATGAATATTGTACTTATTTGCAATCCTATGTCCGAACGACCCCCCTCCATGAACTAGAACTATTTTCAAATCAGGACTCTGTTTCAAGGCGCTCTCAATTTCTCTACTAATTCTCCTAATGGTTTTAAAATCAGCTTGCATCTCCCTATCTTTTTTTGTAATAACGCTACCACCCAACTTAAGTATAACAACACTCATCAAAACCTCTCCCTGAAACAATTATTTTCTATTCAGCACACCTAATTGACGAAGATATTTCTGACTCCAAAATAATTGTAGCAAGTAAACTATCCTTATTTTATACAGATATTTCTATTCTACTTTTACTCCCTGCTGTGAAAAGTTGGTAATAATGGGTTTACCTCCCGCTTTTAGTATAGCATCCGCTATTTGTTTCTGTTTATCTTCTGAGGAAAGAGCGATCATACAGCCTCCTCCGCCCGCGCCTGTTAACTTTGCGCCATACGCTCCATTCTCTCTAGCGGCATTTATTAGTTTGTTAAGCTCAAAAGTGGATACTCCAATTGCTTCTAGCAATCCCTGGTTTATGTCCATTAATTCTCCAAGTGCGCGAAAATCATTCTTGTCTAAAAGTTTTAGGCCTTCCATAACAATGAGCCCGATCGATTTAATAATTGGCTTCATTATTTTTTCTTGCCTTTGCTTTCTTAATCTCACCCTTCCAACCCATTCTGCAGTGCTCCTTTTTATACCTGAGTCCCCAATCACAAGGGGAATTTCGGCTTTTATTTTAACCTGCTTCATATTTCCCTTCTCGTAAAGTATTGCGCCACCATAGGTTGCAATTGTGTTGTCGATCCCAGAAGGGGTTCCATGGACGGTTTTTTCAGCTCCAAAGGCTATACTTGAAATTTCAGAGTTTGACAGATCTAGGTCCAGACAAGCATTCATAGCCGCGGCAGTAGCTACAGAAACCGCCGCAGAAGAACCCAACCCAGCGCCTGGAGGTATCTCTGATTTTATTGAAATATCGAAGCCTTTATGTAAGCTAGTTAGAGAAGAAATCTCCTTGCAAACGGTCCATACTGGTTTGAAAATTTGGGGTAAATGGGGAGGAGGGTGACTTTTATCAATTTTAAACTTTGCCGCCTGATCATATTCCTTTGAGTAAACTCGAGATATTTTCTCGTCACTCAAATTAACAGATACATAAACACGTTTATCTATAGAAGCCACTAAAGCGGGCTCACCGTAGACAACAGCATGTTCACCGAAAAAAAATAACCTTTCCGGGTGCAGAGGCGGTCACCATGTTTAACACACCCATAATTAGACGTCGCAAGCCTTCTAAAAATTGTTACTATTCAATTAAAATTTAAAATAATAATCAGCACTCATCACTGTCTCCTAACTTTGGCTTCAAATTCTTCTACAGAAACGGGTAGCTGCCCGTCGGGTGGAATTTCTCCTCTCTCCCTGAGAACTTGCCGGGCTAATAGCCAGTATATTAGAGAGAGAGCTCTACGCCCCTTGTTATTGCTTGGAATAACCAAATCAATATTCTCAGTAGAATTATCGGTATCGCATAAAGCAACAACTGGAATTCTAGCTTTGGCTGCCTCACTCAATGCCTGTGAATCAGCCCTAGGATCAGTAAGCATTATAACATCTGGCTCAATATATCTGTCGAAAGACGGATTAGTGAATGTTCCCGGAATGAATCTTCCCGCAATTGTATTAGCATGAATTATGCTGCTAAACTTGCGTACTGGTCTTTGACCATACTGTCTAGCTGACACGACGGCTATTCGGGCAGGTTCAAATCTCGCTAAAAAGCGACCGCCAATTCTTATTCTCTCATCTGTTTTTCGGATGTCGAGAACATAAAGTCCATCAGACCTTACTCGGTAGATGAAGGGCTCCATGCTCTTCGTTTTGACCTGAGTTCCAATATGGACACCCGCAGCTAGATACTTATCCAATGGGATTAGCAGTTCCGGCTCAGACATTACTTAACACGCTCTAAATCGTGATTTGATTTTGATGTCTAGTCAAATAAATTTTAAACCTAAAAATTTTGTGGATTAGGTATGTTGACTAAAGGGAATTACATCATCAATCAGATTAACATGACTTAGTAACATACGTCTACAACAATACCTTGTAAGTCCCATACTAGTTAAAACGGCATCGGGCGGCTCTCCTTGTCTTACTCTCCTAAGAAACTCTTCCCATTTGTCTCCTACCACTTTTCCACATGTAAAGCATCTTATGGGTATTATCATAAATCCAATCACCATTAAAAATTTAGGAATACTGACTTTCCCAAGTACACAAGATTATATATAGCTTACCACATTAACATTATTTGGTTGATAAGCGAATAAATATGAGACCTCCATAATTTCCTCATCCCAGGGTGGACTGGTTACCTATAACTTTTCTGTTCTTTTGCTCGGGCGCCCCTTCCTCCAGGTTTCTTAGGTTCCTTCCGTCTTGGGTCTGAAACTAGAATTTTTCTATCATACTCTAAAAGTTTTTGTCTTATTTGAGGGTCATCGAAATATTGAGTTAAGGCCTTCGAGATGGAGGTTCTAGCTGCTTCCGCTTGGCTAATCACTCCTCCACCCTTCACAGTAACATCTATGTCAACTTTATTATATAAATCAGGGCCTACAAGGAGTAAGGGTTCCAGTACCTTTTGGCTAGCTAGAAGCGGTTGCATTAGATTAATGGGGATGTTATTAACTCTAATTTTTCCCGTACCAGGTTTTAAGACCGCCCTAGCTATTGCATTTTTTCTTTTTCCACTTGTTAATATTACTACTTTTTTACTCAATATTATTCCTCCAAGATTAGATTCTGTCAGATGGAGGTACCCATCCTATTTCTCTGGAAAGTGTTTCTACTGTGATGTAGCTAGAGTCCGTTTTTTTGACATGTGCATCAGTAATTGTTTGAGCGGAAACTTGGCTGTAAAATTCAGGAGTTCCTATGTAAACTCTCAGACGCTTATAGGCTGCTTTTCCTTTAGGTTTCTTCCAAGGGAGCATGCCCCGAATGGTACGTTTAACTATCCTATCGGGTCTACGATAATGAAAAGGCCCCTTCCAAGGAGCGGTATGTGTTCTGATTTCTAATCTCGATTTATATTTAGATATGACTGCGCTTCTCTTGCCAGTAATTACCGCTTTCTCAGCATTAATAATCGCTATTTTTTCGCCTCTCAGCAGGCGATTGGCAACCACACTCGCTAACCTTCCAAGAATTAGGTTAGTAGCATCAATTACCGCTAAATTTTCGATTGGCAAATAGTCTCTGTTCTTCTTTTCCTTTGGTTTCTTTATCGTTTCTTCCAATTTGGCCTCTTTTCCCTCTTCTGACATTTCGCTCACTCATCTATTTGATTATTTTCACCTTAGTACCGGAAGGGTTTCTTTTAATGAGCTCTTGAATGGTTATGCATTCCCCTCCGGATTTTTTAGTTTTGTTGACAGCCTCTTCAGAGAAGGATAATGCTGCTATGCAAACCTTATGTTCTAGCTCTCCTGAACCTAAAACCTTTCCAGGCACTAGAACTGTATCATCATTGACGGTGTGTCTATTAATTTGGGACAAGTTTACAGAGGTTCTGTTCCTTCTAGGTTTTCTTAACTCTTCTGAGACTCTTTTCCATATCTTACTTTTCTCTGATTTTGATTTTTTCTCGAGTTCAACTATTAATTTCCAAATTTCGGGATTTGTGGGTCCTGTTGTTTTAGGCAACTTTAGGCCTCCGCTTTTTATTGTATCTTTCAAAGCAAATATGGGCTTTTTAGGCGAGCAGTGATTGAAGTTGTTTAACCTTTTTCTCAAATATCTCTACAGCAGTTTCTACAATTTTTTCTGGAGGGAGAGCACCAGTAGATTCGATACTAAATATGAAGGAGGAGTCATCCGCATCAACGTGAATGGCGTCAAATTCACATTTTTCTTCGCATGACTTACACAGAGAACAATTTAAAACATCCTTAATCACTATTGATTTATTTTTCAGATCCAAAACACCCTTTGGGCAAATTGTTACGCATTCACCACAAGCTTCACATTTATCTCCCTCAAGTTGTACAATGGGCTTGTACTTGTAAGCACATGTAGAAACCGGTTGGTATTTTGCATGGTCTTTACCTTGACCGAGAGAAGCGTAAGCTTCCAGCACTATACGTTGCCCCCGAGCCAAACGAACAATTGGGATTTTATCACTAACGGGAACCACTGAGGGATCTTGAGATTTCAAGTCTCCAGAATAAACCGTCACACCCTCTTCTTCCGCCTCCCTCTCAAGCGTGAAAGTTAGCTGACACTGTGTGCAACCAGCTCCCTGACAACTGCATTCTTCCGGTAAAACATAATTCTCTAAATCGGTCTTAAGAGGAATGAGACCCAAACGGTGTGCAAGAATTTCATCAAATAGAGGAGACGTATTCTCAATAATAATGACTTCTTCGATAGCCATAGTTGGCACTTCGGCTAAGATAATACGCCTTAAGGCATTGGCAAACGCTACATCAACATTTTCAAGCAGGAACCTTAGATTATTCGTGTCCTTAGATAATATTCGTATATTCATAATCACACCAACGAGCTACGTCAAAGTTGAATAAAAATGATGCTCAACCTTAGCAAGCATGAGTAAACAACATATGAAATTATAATATAAAGGTACTTGGTCTACACTTAAGATCTCGAGCTGAAATAAATAACTAATTTTTAGACCCTCCGACCACGTCGACCTCCTGGTCTACGTGTGCCGTCATGTGGATACGGAGTTACCTCTTCGATTCGCCCAATTCTCAATCCAGCCCTAGCCAAGGCACGTATTGCTGCTTGAGCTCCCGGCCCCGGTGTTTTGGGACCATGTCCACCTGGTGCTCTGACATAAATGTGTATTGCTGTGATACCCTTATCCATAGCTGCTTGCGCTGCTCTGTAAGCTGCTTGCATAGCAGCGTAGGGGGAGGACTCGTCCCGATCAGCTTTTACAATCATACCTCCTGAGTAACGCGCAATTGTTTCAGCACCGGAAATGTCCGTTATGTGAACTATGGTATCATTATAAGAGGAGTATATGCGAGCAATACCCCAATGAGGTTTTTTGGATTTTTCACTCATTTTTCATTCCCCTCAATTCAAATATATTATCCTTCAACTTTAGTTTTGACGCGTTCAGGATGGTTGGGGTCGCTTAGCGGTGAAGAAGGAGCGAAGGACACCAAAGTCTCTTCCTCTCTAGTTACTAAGTATCCCGGCGAAGTTACGCGTCTATTATCTATTGCTATGTGTCCATGTGTTATAAGTTGCCTTGCATGATAAATGGATTTGGACAACCCCAACTTATTAACTATAGTCTGTAACCGCCTACCTAATATGTCCTCAATGTTAAGTTTGAGAACGTCATCCAAGGAAGCTTCATGATTTAGTATCCCTAAACGGTTAAGTCTTCCCACCAATAATTTTCTTGATTTTTCTTGTTCCTCGTCGGGAAGAGCGAGGCAGCGTCTAGCTTGATCCCTAAAGTTGCTAAGCATAGTGCTTGCTCGCCATATCTCTCTCTTATTTCTTAAACCATACTTACCTATGAGAATTAGTTCACTGTGGATTCTATCCTTCTGGAAAGGATGCCTTGGAGTCTTGTACTTCTTTCTATGTCTTTTGGGATCACCCGTTTCAATCACCTCAAGTCTACTTTTTCTTTCTCCTTACACCCACGGTTTGACCTTTACGTCCCGTAGTTTTGGTGTGCTGTCCTCTTACCTTGAGTCCTAAGGCGTGACGTATGCCCCTGTAACTCTTCATTTTTCTCATATCATCAATGTCGGTTTTAATGGCTAAAGTGAGATCTGAACCAGTGAGATGTAAATATTCACCTGAACTTATGTCCTTTTGTCGATTAACCATCCATTTGGGAATGCCATATTTTACGGGGTTAGCTAAAACCTCCTCAATTTTTCTAACATCTTGATCCGAAATAAACCCCATTCTAATGTTAGGATCAAGCCCAACAACCCGTATTATGGACTCCGCTAACCTGATACCCACTCCTTTAATTCCAGTCAAAGCGTAGGCTAGCTTTTTTGAACCGTCCAAATCTGTACCAGCAACTCGAACAAGATAACGGTACTCTTCCGACGACAATTGTAAACACTCCTTATTAGGGAATCAAAAACAACAAAACACCAAATAAACTTTACGTACAGCATTTAACAGCAAAAAACAGTAAAACCAATAAAAAAATAAATATATCGCCCATTTTCACAGAAAACAAATAAATATTCTAAGAACTCTAAACTAAAAGGTAGCTAAAATTCACAAAAATTGAGAAAAATGTTAAAATGAAGATGCCGGGGTAACCAAGTGGATCACGTTATAGGCGTACAAAAACGGTGCAGATACTTACTAGTGTAGTTAGCACAAGCCTGGAGAATATCCTAGTAAGCCTGTGGTCCGAAAGGATCGCGCGAGTTCGAAAGGAAAATATTTATTATTTACCCGAGTGTCTCGCCCCCGGCGCCAATAACTACCCTTTTCAGTGGCCGGAACATATTTTGACTTGTTAAAACTAGGTAGGAATAACTGGATTTTGGATGCTTATTCCTCAGCTTCCTCGCTTCTGTCGTGTTTTTTCCACATAGGAGGGTAGGTTCCCGGCTCCATTAAGACACGGTTTATTTCCACTGCAACCCCGTGGTTTGAGGTGTACATTTCTTGACTGCTCATTTTTGCTATTCCCAATGCTACAGCTTCATTTTTAAGCGTGAAGATTGAAACTAGATCACCAGCTTTTATTTCGCTCTCTAGTTTAACTATTCCAGGAGCGGTTAGATTTGCACCGTGACAAAGAGAATCTACGGCAGAGTCTCGTATAAAAATTTTAGGTATATGCTCCAGTGCATTTTCCATTGGTTGTATAATTTTTCTTAGGAATGATTCGTCTCCATCTTCCTTCCAGAAATGGTAAGCATCAACGAGGTCGTATAGGTTTGTTATAGTATCTTCTTTGAAAGGCCCTGTTCGGGTGCGTCTGAGTTCTCTCATATGGGCGCCACAACCTAAAACCTCGCCGATGTCGTGGCAGAGCTTCCTTATGTAGGTGCCGGCCTCACAACCAACACGCAGGAGCCCATTTCTACCCTCTACTTCGTTTAGTTCAATATAGTATATTTCCCTAATCCTCACCCTCCTTTTAACCGAGGAGCGGAGCGGTGGACGCTGATAAATTTGTCCCGCAAACTCGTTTACAACTTCTCTCAATCTACTTTCAGACACATCCCCGTGCAGCCGAATTACACAAACATACTCTTTCCCAGCCGGAAGGAGAGCTTGAACTACTTTAGTTGCAGATTCTAAAGCCACAGGAAGCACACCTGTGACTTTGGGATTTCACTGCCTCCTATGCTTCTGAAGGAAGCTCTAGTGTCCCAGCGTGGCCTGCCTTCTTAACATTCAAGATTTTTTTGACCCAGCTAACCACTTCATGTGAAGTGGGACCCGGAGGCTTGTCAATATTGACTATCCCGTTTTTTATATAATCTTCTATTTGACGTTCGTTGGGTGGAGTTCCATACTCCGGATTAGTGACCACGTTAGCCTTCTGGAGCATCTCTCTTTTCTTGTCGCTGGGTAAAAAACGCTCGACCATTATCCATCCCCACTAAGTTTTTAAAATAAAAATAAAGATATTGGATTGACTTTACCGCATATCTTAGAGATTAACTTTTACTTCTTGCTTCATTAAATCCAACAACCCTGCTTTTTCTAGCGCACTAATGATTTCGCTGTCTTCAGCCCCACGTTTGATGTCAATTTTGTTCTCTGTAACCTCCAAGTGTTTTATATTCGCTCTGCGTCTTCTAACCTTGTTTAGCGAGGGGGGCCCTGTAATGAGAACATAGTTTTTGTCGATGACCTCTACTATTACGCATTTTTTGCCAGCTTCTCTTCCCATTAATTTAACGCAAATTCTTCCCGGTTCAATTGCAACCATTTTTCTAAACCTCCAGTCGCTCTCGAGTCTTCCTTCCAGGTCACCCTAGTAGGTTCAACCTCTTAGGAGGACGAGGCAATATATTCTTCCACCACTGTCTTTAAAATCTTTACTATAGAATCAAGCGACCACAATTCGGTGTTAATTATCACATCAAAAATTGAGTGGTCATCAATGTTAATGTTATAAATTTTTTTAAATCTCTCCTTTTCACTCTTCTCCCTAGCAAGAGTTTCTTCTAAAGCCTCCTCATAAGACTTATTATCCCTTTTGGCTAATCTTCTGACCCTTACTTCGAGTGGGGCGGTCAGCAATATCTTTATGTCAGCATACTCTTGTGCCATCCAGGCGCTCAAACGAGCATCAATAATTACGTTTCCTTTTTTTGCCACCTTAATAGTTTCTTCATCAATCTGACGATCTATCTCGGGGTTATCCTCGACATAGGAGCTAAATTCTTCTAGGCTCATACCTTTCTCTTTGGCTAAACGGCGGAAAATTTCCCCCGAAGAAATGTACCTCAAATTAAAAATTTCAGCTAAGAGCTTGGCACAGGCAGATTTACCCACACCATGCTCCCCGCTAATTGTTATAACAATACCCACTACTCGCTGCCCCTAACACTAATCTTATAAAACGATTTTAAACATTTAGAGCAGAGGTAACCACCATAAGGCCTGTCTGGTCGCCTCTGAGTCTTTGACTTTAAATGTGAAACACTTTCACTCCAACATCCCGAAAGAAGCGCACCACAGGAAGCACAAACGGGTTTATTAGCCTTCTTCCTGCGATACTGGGTTACGAGTTTCCCACCTGAAGTTCTAACTTTTTTTCTCAGCATAGATCTGGATCTATATTTTGGACTAGGCAACTCATCCATCACCATCCTAAGTTTCAAAATTTACTCCAAACAACCGCTGAAAAATCCCAGCAAAAGCAAAGTTAGTAATAAAGTACCACCAAATGAAGAAAATTCCAAAACCGGGAATTAGACACCAAGCATCAGCAGCAATTGGTACGTTTAAACCCATTACGGTGTGGAAAAATGTGTACCACTCTGAGGGCATCGCAAAAAGGTAAACTCCCGGAAAATAGCCCAACCCCCCCATCTGCCAAATTAACCAGTTAATGTCTAAATACTGCGGCCCAACAAGCCCCCCAAACATCCCCTCAGGGACACCAGGGAGTCGAGCTAAGTTAATTGGAAGCACTGCAACAATGGAGGGGATCATACGCTCGAATCCGGGAAAACCATATAAGCCATATAGGTAGTAGAACAGAGCCATAAAGGGTATCATGTAAATAAGGGTTGGTTTCATCCTCGTGGACGCTTGTTCTCTCTGAATTCTCTCAATGAATTTTCGTTTCCTCTCTAGTTTCAATATTAATTTTTGGTTATTCTCCTTTTTCGCATTAGCCATTGCTTCGCGCCATTTCCTTATCTCCCTACTGTATCTACGAATTTTAGCCACTGGTAAAACTAACCTGTTGACAGCGCTTGCTGTGATGCTGAGCAAGAGAGAAGCACCCAAGACGACCCACATTGACCCCGGAGGAACACTAAAACTCATTTTAACACCTTCTCATATTAATAAATACTTTATCTCTTCAGCGACTTAAATAACTTAACGGTCTCAGCCGCAGCCTCTTCTGCCTTTCCATCGTGGTTCATAATTATCTTCACGGTTGAGCCCGCTATCTCAGCACAGGCCAAGGCAGCTGACCTACACATTTGCTGGTGTAGATTTATATCCTCGACAGATTCAACATCACGGTTTCTAGTAGTATCCTTACTCCGTCTACCAGCTATCTCTTCGGGAAAAGCCTCCACTAATATTATCATATTAGGGCAGAGAGCCTCAACAACCCACATAGGAAGACCGGGCAAGAAGCCTTCAGGTGTCCTGATTAGCATATGGGTGTCCACAATTACAATCTTGTCTCTAGCCATATTAGCAATTTTTTCAGCTGCTGAACGCTGTATCTTACGCTGGATTTCAGTGGGCAAACTTCTCATTTGATCTCTATTCTCTACCAAGCCACTGGATTTAGCTTCTTCAAACATAACTGTTCCATAATTTACAAGTACAACTTCACCAAAACCTAAAGACTTTAGCGTTTCAAGCGCAGCATTCAGAACTGTGGTTTTACCACTACCCGGCAAACCGGTCAAAACGAATACTTTACCTTGTCTGTCAGCCAAGTCAAAAGCCTCCTACTTTATACCGAGCAATCCCCTCAAAGCGGGGTTAATAGTGGCAAGCTGCTCCTGAGCAATGATTTGATAATACTGATAGATAATACCCACCGTTAACAGCATTCCTACCCCTGAGCCCAGAGCCCCTGCGAAATCAGCCAAGGCAGCCAAAACGCCAACACCTAAACCTCCGAGAATTGTGACCACTGGAATGTATCTATCCAGTATTTTTTCAATAATTACAGGTGATCTTCTGAAACCAGGCACCATCATCCCTGCTTGAATGAGTTGATTTGCGATATCCTTAGGACTTAATCCAGACACGTCAATCCATATGTATGCAAAGAGCCCACAGAAACCAGCGAATAACAGAAGATAGACTCCCGCTCTCACGGGGTCGGCAAAAACAGAGGACAGACCATGTGGTGTCGTAAGATAGTATACAAGACCTCCATGGGGTATGAATTGGCCCTGAGTTCCCCAAGAAGGAATAAATTGACCAAGAAGGTTCACTATGGGATTGAAGTTCCAACCAACATTATACTGAGCCACCCAGTAGTACTGTGCCAACAAATTGGGTTCACCTAGTAATGCTAAATAATTGTAGAAGGGTTGGAAACCATAACTGGTCCACAAAACTTGAGCTATAATTAGAGCGTTTGCATAGAGGGCCCAAACCAAGATGACGGGTATATTTGAAGTATAGAAGAATTTTATAGGGTAACGCCCTCGAAAACCACGGTAACGAGCATATTGGAGGGGAATTTCAACTCTCACAGACTCGATATAAACTACAACCAAAAAGGTTATGATGCTAGCAATTAAACCAATTAGGTCTGGTTGGCCGTAACCTCGGTTAAAGAGGTGCCAAATATCTGCATGGGGATACATAAGATCGAAAATAAAGGCCATCCTAGCCCACTCAATAGCAGTAGGAAGTCCATTTATAAAGTATGTATAATCATAGATATTTTGGGGAGGATAGATAGTTCTAAAATGGCTGATTGTTTGTTGGAATACACTATAAGTATAACTGTAAGGAAATGCAAGGGTCTGAATGGTCGCCAGAATTATACCGCTAGCAAGAAAGTCATAGGGGCTCGTAGTAGTGTTAAAACAGCCCCAAAATATTTGACCTGCAACATTTGCGGCAATAAATAAACTCACTCCACTCCCGAGGCCCCAGCCCTTCTGAATTGTTTCATCCATTAATATAAGAAGAGTTCCCGCAACTGTGAGCTGAACAAAAACTAGGAGCATTTTATCACCAGAGAGTTGTCCGTAAGCGCCGGATAGTATGTAAATTGCAGCCTGCACCACTGTAACTAGAAAAGCTAATATCTTCTGTGTCCCAGTAAAAAGAGCACGGTCCTCAGGATTGCCATATTCCATCTGAATCAGCCTGGAGCCGACAAGCAGCTGCATTATTAATCCCGCTGTCACTATTGGCCCAATACCAAGCTCCATTAGAGTGCCACGAGAAGAGGCAAGAATTACACGCATAAAATAGAGGTAGTCATACCCTTGCCCCGTTTGAATACCGTATAGAGGGGTGTTAGCCATTACGAGAAAAATTATGAGTATTACTCCAGTCCAGAGGAGCTTTTCTCTAAAGGATACTTGACGTTCAGGGGCTCTTATCTCTGGAAAGAACTTTATTAGAGGCTTAAAGGCACTTAGAAACAGTCCCGGCATTTTTCATTTCAGCCTCGGCTTTTTTGGTTTGATGCATCATTTGGCTTTGTGGAGTAAAGTGGATATAGTTTTCTTTATATTTTTTGCTGTTGATTCAGAGTTATAGACTAAGTTGTTACTATAAGGTGTTTCTTTTTCATAAAATTTGAAATTCACCTTGTTAAAATACTGAGAACAGTAAAATATTATTTTGGAATAAAATCCCTTTTTATTGATTGGAGGTGACTATTTTTCCACCCGCAGCCTCAATTTTTTCTTTGGCCTTTTCAGTGAAGCTTTCTGCCTTGACCAGAAGGGGTCTTGTTACTTTGCCTGATCCGAGGACTTTGTCATATCCAAGATTATGAAGGTCTATAACTAGCATGTTTTCTTGTTTTCCTGAGGAAAATTTTTCAACAAACTGGTCTATCGTGCCCACATTAATTGTTTCGGGTTTTTTAACTATCCTTTCGTAGCGGGTGAATCCGTGTTTTCCAAAATAGTCTGGTTCGTATTTTATGGTTTGGATCCATAGATGTTTATGTTTTCCCGTTTGTCCTCTGCCGCCTCTCTGACCTTTGCTCCTATGTTGGCCTACTTGTCCGAAGCCATGAGTTCTAGACCCACGCATTTTCCGCGATTTTTTCCTTCTTCTCATCACCGTTATCACACACTAAAATATTAATTAGTATATTGTGGTGGGAGTAAGCTGAGAGTCTTTATATTTTTTGCTATTAAAATATATTTGGCTAAGTTTTTTCGAAAAGGTAGACGTTATTTAAATTTTAAATATAGAAAGAATCATGTTTTGGTTCTTTAGAGAATTAAGGTTCATGTGCCTTTTGCTTTTAGGCTTTTTGGGCTCTTATCTCTAGAACCCTGTTTTTGTATCTTGATTCTACCGTTTTGGGATTTATGTTACAGGGCATTTGGATTTCCTTATTATATTTTTTCATGTTAGAGTTGACCCATATGTAAATTGTATTTTTAGTAGCATCTACCTTTATGTCATCCTTTTTTATGCCGGGAATTTCGGCTATGACTATTATTTCCTTCCCCTCGTCAAATACATCAAATAATGGTTCTTCTTCTTTTTGTTCGATTTGCACTTCAGGTTTGAATAGGTCTTCACTTTTTCCGATTGGCTTGATTTGAGGCTTACCGTCTGGGCCCAGAGTTACGGAAAAACCATAGAACAGGGGTGGGGGGTTTCGGAAGAACTTTTCAGGATCTTGGAATAATTTTTCCTGGTTTTGGAAAAGCTGACGCATCATTTCCTCTATGATTTCCTGGAACTGTTCAAAGTTTTCAAAGATATCCCAGAAGGGGAATCGACGTTTCCTTTTTTTATCGTCAGTCAAATACAAGCCTCCTATTAAACGATGTAATCATAGGGATTTAATAATGTATCGAAAGCGGTGGATGATTACTGCGGCAGCAAGAAAAAAAGGGTTTTCAGTTTTTTCAATATTTATCACACTTTCCGCACCTTTTACTTATTTTTTCCTATTTTTGTAAAATTTAAGCCTGTGGGGGCAGAAGCCTCCGCGTGTTTTAAGCAAAACCATCAAAAGAGTGTGGCTTATTTTGTGTGATGACTTCGGGGGTTGCCGGCTTGTGCGTCCCTTGCCCACATTTTTCTACACAGTGGCTTTAAAAAAGAGGGAAAACGCGGTATCCAACCGGCCACCACAACAGCTTAAAAACTGGGAGGGGGGATTAAACACGGGAAACGCCTCCCCGGGACAAATTTTTCAAGTTTTTGAATCCAAGCAAGGAGAAACAAGCAGTAATTGGAAAAAAACGAAAAACCTCAAAACATTCGTAAAGGGTGCGGAAAGTGGGATTTATATTTTGAAAATGTTTATTTATTCCAAATAGGAGAAATTTGGAATGCAATCTATTTAAATCATTTTCCTTAAAAGTTCATTTATTTTTTCTCCACGGTATCCAAGCTCCCCACTTGCCCTAAATGGCCTTTTTTTGGGATTATCGAACCCTCCCTTCGGAGGATGTAGTCTAAAAACAGGTTTCAAGTCTGGCAAATCGTTAAGTTTCGCCTGGTTTTTGTAAACCGCCTTTGAGAAAGCATCCACACTGTCAAACTTTGACTTTTCTTTCAAATATTGATCTGTAAGTCTCTTGTTACCACTAAGGCGCCCTCTTTTACTTAGTAGCAAGCTTAAAGTTTCTTCATCTATTTCTCCCCATGTAATATAATCTTTGGCCTTCTGGAGCATTCCAAGGTAACTTGGAGTGCTTTCTATTAAGGTTGCATGATTTAAATGATGCAATCTAAGCATTTTTAGAGTATCTTTTATTTCTCTTCGGACATTAACTGTTCCTCTAATTCTTACTACAGCCAGAAGTTTGTTTGATTCCATCTAGTTTAGCTCCTTACCCAATCTTTTGGATGCATAGTTTCGTAGGTTTTTCTGAGCGCATCAAATGTAGCATATGCGAAGTTTACGGTGGTTTTGGTGTGTCCCCGTGACCATGACCATACATCAGTAATGCCAGCCAATCTTAAGATTATTCTTGCAACATCAGAGGCAACGATTCCTACACCTCTAGGCGCGGGAATAAGTTTAACTTCCACACTTCCCGATTTGCCTCTTACTTTGAAGGGCAGGGAGTGTACATCACCACAGCCGCATTCCCAGCTTCCGCATCCCCGACGTACAGGAATTATGTTCATTTTGGCGCTTATTATTGCTTTTCTTATTGCGGGGCCTATTTCTGTGGCTTTTGCCTCGCTTATTCCTAGGTAGCCGTTATTGTTACCAACAGCTACGGTTGCTTTAAACCGGTTCTTTTCTCCAGCGTCTGTTTGTTTTTGAACTAGATTTATGTCTATTACTTCCTCTTCTAACCCGGGAAGAAGAATGTCCACTATTTCGGGCTCCATAATACGCAGACTTTGCTGGAAAATTTCCTCGATGCTTGTAATTATTCCTTCCTTAACCATCATGCCGACTCTTGTTTTTGGCTGAAATTCTTCTTCATATTCTGTCTTGGACATTTATTTCTTGCCTCCAAAACTCTCAAGAATCGCATTTTTTACAGTGTCAAAATGTTTGGGCAGATTTTCTGGTTTTACTCCACGTTTTAGCTGTTCGGAAAATTGTCTATTGTAGAGGTCAGGATTCTGAGATTGAAGCATTTTAGCGTATTCTGCTATGTGTTCACCGCGTATGCGTGAATCGTCGGGAAGTATATCTTCTCCATGTGGAACCTCAAGGTTCGCATCTAGAGCACCTTTTAGAACCGCAAACAGGCTGCTGTTTTTAACAGATGCTTGTAATCCAATATCTAGAATAGTTTTCTTTATTTTTTTCTTTTGAGCCTTTAGACCAATAAGGAGACCTATTAAATAGGCAGCAGGAATATTTCCGCAGTGCCCTTTCCAACCATATTTTTTCTTAAGCTCATGTGTATGCGCAGAAAGCAAAACTTTATCACCGTGAGGCAGAGAATCTATTATCTGCACAGAAATGTTGTTTGCACTCCTTCTTACAACTAACCTAGGCAGTCCCGAAACTAGTAGTCTCCGCCTTAGATAATAATTTGTTTTTTGTTCTCTTCTTCTTCTTACTGGAACTTTGTATGTCGGGTTTTTAGGCATCGCTTAAACCTCTAACGAAAAATTCATTCAAATCAATTAGGGAAGTAGGATTGTAAAGTAAACAACAACATTTATCGTTTAAAAGGTTTCTACCATAGATAGTAATTATTGTTCATGTCTAAACTACATTTTTATCAGGTTCTAAAATTTATCGCCTTGTTAATTTTTGTTCTTTTATGTAGGTTTTCACATGAGCCACATTTCGGAATGTACCGCCCTTTGCCTTCAGGTAAAGGGTTCTATAAACGGAAGGAGTAATTACTCTTCTAGCTCTTAAATCTTTCAGGAATCTTCGGATTGGCCTAATTTTCTTCATCCATAGCTCTTTTCTTGAGACACGAGAGTACTTTGCGCCTCTGATTTTTCCTTTACCTCGCCTCTGTCCCTTCCTTTTTTTCTTAGCAAGAAGCCTAGCTCTTCCCCGGCTGGTTCCCACAACATCTTTTGCACGTATTATTTTGTTTTTAATTAGACTTCGAATATCTTCCTTCCTAATGGCCATTGAAACTTTATCCAGATTGTCAGGGTCTATCCATACCTTATTTTCGCCAACTTTAAGGAGTCTTGCCGCAATTTTTCTTTGAGCTCTAAGATTCAATTTGCTCTACCTCTCTTTTTTTACCCGTTTTTCGCATTTCTTTTTTGCAGGTTTATCTTAACTCTTTTTTGAGGTTATTTCCTTCGCCTTTTCGACCCATTTTTTAATTTGTTCAGCAGGCACTTCAATTATTTCAGATAGTTCCTCTATTTCCGTTTCCTCAGCTAAATCCTCAGCGCTGAATATGCCAATTTCTTCTAGCTTTTTAGCTGTTGCCTTATTTATACCTTCAATGGCTGTTAATTCAGTTTCTCCAGCTATCTTCGGGGCTTCTTCGACCTTCTTTTTCCGAGGCTTCTTTTCTGCAGCCTCTAGCTCCTCTAGTTCCTCTAGGTCCTCTTCTTTTATTGTTTCGCCTTCTTCCAACCCTTCTTCAAGTTCCTCTTCTTCAGCCAGTATTACCCTTGGATTAAGCACCCATATAGCTCTTTTTTCAGCCTCGTCCATGATATCAACAGCTTTACGTCCACCGACTGAATTCGCTATGCGAATTGCCTGCCTCTCGGGGTTTACCTTATCTAAATCTTTAACATTATAAACTATCACTTCATCGAATCCTGAGGGGTGTAAACCCCTAATTTTTTTGGGGCTACCATATCCTATACTGGGGGATTTAGGTACGCCCTTTCTTTTGAGCCTCATCATATTGTCAGTACCCTTTGGTGCGCGCCATCTACTTTTTATCCTCTTATAGCGCCAACTCTCATAGGCGACGAAAGTGGGTTTTTTTGCCTTGATTTTTTTCCTAACTTGTAAGAGTCTTTTTTCACTCAAGTTAGCATCCCTTCTAGAAGGTATCGCAACAATTGATTAGCATAAAGCGAGAATGAGAAACTCTCTTTTTAGCTTTGCAGAATAAACAATTACTAAAACTTAAATTTTACGCATTCCCATAAGGACACTATGTTCCTCGTTAGTGAATTTTTGTAAAAAAAATGGGGGGTTAATGGAAAGAAATTTGTACGGGAGGGAGGTACCGTTATACCAAAAAGGTGATACACGCCCATGGCGCAAACAACAGTACCTCCCACAGATTACGGCTTCATCCCTGTCGGTTCTCTGCCCAACATCATCCTACATGGAGAATATTCGCGAGAAGAGGAAATAAGGCTTGCGGCTGAAACCCTGGTTAAGAAGCTCAGCCTCCCAACTGGAGGAGACCTGCCACTCAGACTCTACCACATACTGACAACAACCTTCGGCGCCCTAGACGACCAGTTCAACATGCTAAAAGACCTGTGGGGAAT